>JAPLUJ010000333.1 GCA_026397695.1 Verrucomicrobiota bacterium
CTGGCTGGCAAAGCCGGTGTAAAGGCGTTGAAAGACCTCCGGCTGGAGCGAGGCATTCATGGCGGCGGCGATTTCCGCAGAGGACGGCCAGATATCACGCAGGAAAACCGGGTGACCGTCGCTGCCATATCCTAACGGATCGTTAGACATGTCGATATCCACGGTGCCGGCGATGGCGAAGGCAACCACGAGCGGCGGGGACATCAGGAAGTTCGCCTTGATCGACGGGTGGACGCGGGCTTCGAAGTTGCGGTTGCCGGAAAGCACGGCAGCGGCGATGATGTCATTGGATTTCACCACCTCCTCGATGCCGGGATCGAGCGGGCCGGAGTTGCCGATGCAGGTGGTGCAGCCGTAGCCGACGACTTGGAAGCCAAGGGTGTCGAGTTCCGCCTGAAGGCCGGATTTCTGCAGATAATCAGTGACGACGCGCGAGCCCGGGCCGAGCGAGGTTTTCACCGCCGGCTTGACTGTTAGACCCTTGGCATTGGCTTTTTGCGCGAGCAGACCGGCGGCGAGCATGACACTTGGGTTGGAGGTGTTGGTGCAACTCGTGATGGCCGCGATGAGCACCGAACCATGGGTGATGGTGTCCTTGATGCCGCCCTTGCTATCGACGCTGACCTCCCACAACGGATAGGAAAGATCATCGTTGGATTCGGTGATCACGCCGACCTCCGCGCCGAAGGCATGACCGAAGCTGGGGATTTCATCCGCCACATCGTCAAGAGTGGGCGGCAAATCGAGCGGCTCGGTGGATCCTCTAACGGGTAGTTTGTCATATCCTGCAGGCGCGGGCGCGGCCAGCAGGGCGGCCCAGCGGGCTTTGAGGGCGGCGAGGTCGATGCGGTCCTGCGGGCGTTTCGGTCCTGCGACACAGGGTTGCACGGTGGACAGATCGAGGTCCACGATCTGTGAGAAATCGAGCGCGTTTCTATCAGTCGGGATGCCCCACAGGCCCTGCGCCTGATAGTAGTTTGCGACGGTCCGGCAGAGTTCCGGCGGCCGGCCGGTGTCTAACAAGTAGGCGGTGGTGATGTCGTCAATGCCGAAGAACCCCATGGTCGCGCCGTATTCGGGAGCCATGTTGGCGATGGTGGCGCGGTCCGGCAGGCTGAGCGCCCGCGCCCCGGGGCCGTAGAACTCGACAAACTTGCCGACCACCCGGGTTTTGCGCAGCAATTCGGTGACGCACAGCACCAGATCGGTGGCGGTGACGCCGGCGGCGGGCTCTCCTGTTAGGTAAACGCCGACCACTTCCGGGACCAGAAATGTGACCGGTTGGCCGAGCATGCCGGCTTCCGCCTCGATGCCGCCCACGCCCCAGCCGACAACGCCCAGGCCGTTGATCATGGTGGTGTGGGAGTCCGTGCCGACCAGCGTGTCTGGATAGAAGATGTGAGATTGGCGATTGGCGACAGGAGATTTTGGATCAAGACAATCAAAGGGGGCGGAGAGCACGCATTGGGCGAGGTATTCGAGGTTCACCTGATGGACGATGCCGATGCCGGGCGGGACGACTTTGAAGGTATCGAAGGCTTGTTCGCCCCATTTGAGGAACTCGTAGCGCTCGCGGTTGCGGTGGAATTCAAGGTCGAGATTGCTCCCGAGCGAGCTGCTGGATCCGGCGGAATCGACTTGTACCGAGTGGTCCACTACCAGATCGACAGGCACCAGCGGCTCGATCATTTTGGCGTCCTTTCCCATGCTGTGAACGGCCGAGCGCATGGCGGCGAGATCTACCAGCAGCGGCACGCCGGTGAAATCCTGGAGCACGATGCGTGCGACAACGAAAGGGATTTCAAAATCGCCGGGGGCACGGGCGTTGTAGTTCGCTAGATTTGCGACGTCCTTGTCGGTGACCTTTAGTCCGTCGTTGTTGCGCAGCAGTGATTCGAGCACGATGCGGATGGAAACCGGCAGGCGCGGGAGATTGGGAAATCCTTGTTCGGCGAGGGCGGGCAGCGAATGGAATTTCCCTTCGGTGCCGGAGCCGGTGGTGAATGTGCGCAGCGTGTTCATGGTGGGTGGATGGGATGGGGAAATGTGGATTCCGTGCCGCGTGATGAAGTCATGTGATAATCAGCGGTTGCTGGAAGACTTGGCCATGAGCATGACCGCGCCTGGAAAAACAATGCGCGGATCGAAACTCTCGCAAGCGGACACCCGCTTTTATCCGCCCCGCTTGGGCATGCCAAGATAAAAACGACAGATAAAAACAGCAGATCCTGGTTGCTTTTGTCCCTGAAGCAGGGGTGCGACCCGCTGGAAACACCCATCGGTAAAATGAAAGAGCCATGTCTTTCGAAGCGTAACGAAAACCGCTGTGATAACCGTGATCCAACTGCGGCGGAACTGCCGACGACCCCGCGAAAATCATCCCTCCTGAGTGAAACCGCAATGCCCCATCCGCCAAGATTCCCGTGTCTGTTAATCAGCCTGTTGCTCGCGGCAAGAGTAACCTGTGCGGCTGCAACAGCCCCCCCCCCAGAACAGCAACAGGACCACAAGCTATCGCTGGAACACATCGAGCTGAAACCCGGCGGTGACGTCACGCTGAAACTGGTCAAGGTGCCGGCGGGAAAATTCCTTATGGGAAGCAACCCGACGCAGCGCTTCCGCGTCCCCGACGACCGCGAGTCCCCGCAGCACGAAGTCACCATCAGTCACGACTTCTATATGGGGATCTGCGAGGTGACCCGAGGGCAGTTCGCCGCATTCGTTGACGCGACCGGATACCTGACCCAGGCCGAGCGGGAATACCGGACCTTCGCCTGGAACGGGCATGCCTGGGACAAGGTCGACGGCGCTTCGTGGAAGAAAGCCGGCTTCGATCAGACCGACGAACATCCGGTCATCTGCATCAGTTTCGACGATGCGATCGCCTTCTGCCGTTGGTTGACCACCAAGACGGGCCGCAAGATACTGTTGCCCACCGAGGCGCAGTGGGAATATGCCGCCCGGGCATCCACGACGACCGCCTTCCCATGGGGAGACGATTTGGAAAACGGCAAGGGCTGGGCCAATGCCGCTGACGAAACGGCCCGCGAACGATTCCGCGGATGGCGGACTTTCCCCTGGGCCGACGGCCATGTCTTTACCGCCCCGGTTGCAACTTATCGGGCCAATGCGTTCGGCCTTTACGACATGCTGGGCAACGTCTGGGAGTGGACCAGCGACTGGTACAACATGGACTATTACCAACGGGCCCCTAACATCGACCCGCAAGGCCCGGCAACCGGCACCCAGCGAGTGATTCGTGGCGGTTCATGGATGAGCAGTCCGCCAAGATGCCGCTTGTCCGCACGACTGCCTAACAATCCGGACGGGGATTATTGCGATTGCGTTGCCGGATTCCGCATCGTGATCGACGCCGATTCCGCACGCGAGCTGCCGCCAATTTCACTTTCTAACCGACCGGACTGGCCCGACTGGCGCGGCCCGCAGCGCAACGGGATCAGCCACCATGTCCCGGCGACCCTTCCCGCGACGGCACAATTCCTTTGGACCAGCAAGACGACCGGCCCGGGCCACTCGGGGGTGTCGGTGGCCGGCGGGCGCGTCCTTTGCGCAGACAAGTCCGCCGATGAAAAAAACGATATCTGGCGATGCCTCGACGCCGGAACGGGCAAGGAGCTGTGGACACTGGCCTATACCGCCGAGGGCCGGATGGACTATACCAACTCGCCCCGCGCCACCCCGGTGGTCCATGACGGAATGGCATATCTCCTGGGTGCCTTCGGACATCTGCACTGTGTCAATCTGGAAACCGGCAAGGTCCTCTGGAAAAAACATCTCATGGATGACTTCGGCGGGGATCTGCCGGATTGGGGCATGACGGCAACGCCACTGCTGGTAGATGACAAGTTGATCGTCAATCCCGGGGCAAAGGACGCATCGCTGGTTGCGCTGGACCGCAAAACGGGCGAAATCCTCTGGAAGTCGCCGGGAGCTGCCGCGGCCTATGCGTCACCCATTATCAACAGCTTCAACGGCCAGCCTCTGGTGGTCGCCTATGATGCCGAATCGCTCGGTGCTTGGGATCCCGCCACTGGCGCGAGGGTCTGGAAGATCATCCCCGACAAGAAAGGCGACTTCAATGTTCCCACGCCGATCGCACTCGGCGAAAAACTCCTTGTGGCCACCGAAAACAATTCGACCCGGCTGTATGGCTTCACCGGCAAGGGCCATCAGGGAACGGTCCGCATTGTCCAACAACCCGAACACTGCTTTGACGACCTGGCTCCCGACATGATCACACCGGTGGCTTATGACGGTATGCTATTCTGCCCTCACAACTCCTACCTCTATTGTCTCGATGCCAAGACACTCAAACTCTTGTGGCAGCAGCGGGACATGGCCTTCGATAGCTATAGCTCGTTGGTCGCCGGCAACGGCCATGTCATGATCCTGACCCTCGACGGCGAACTGCTGCTGGTCCGTGCCGACCGCATGGCATACAAACAGGTCGCCCGCCTGTCTCTCTTCGGCTCCCGCAAGACCCAGATCTGGTCGCACCCCGCGCTGGTCGCGGGCCGCCTCTACATCCGCAACGAAAACTCCGTCAATTGCCTCCTCTTGCGCTAATCCTGCTGTGGGTCCACACCCGCCCGCCGGGTTGTTTGCGGGTTATCCTATGTTAGAACTGCCACCCATGATTATACCTCATCATGATTTTACCATCGGTCGGCATGCTTATTTCCGGCGCGTGGAACGCGCGTGATCCTAAAGAGGAAAATGAACCGCAGATTAACGCAGATGGACATTGATGTTAAGAGGTTTATGCATAATTGGACTCTAACCCTGTGGGTGAGTTACCCAATCAATACAACTCTTTGATTATC
>JAPLUJ010000622.1 GCA_026397695.1 Verrucomicrobiota bacterium
AGCGCTTAGCCACTCGCTTCCTCCGTGTCCTTTCAGGCCGCAAGGCCAGTCACGGCGCGGCGAGGCCGCCACGCCCTACCATTTCAGGGAATCCGGCTTGCTCGACACTACGGCGTTTCCGAGGTCAAACGCTGAGTTGTGATGGTAGGGACGGTCGGCCTCGGCCGTCCCACTTGTCCGCCGGATGGCGGTGCGAATGGAGGGAGCTTGATTCGCTGAAATCCATGCGCTTAGCCATTCGCTTCCTCCGTGTCCTTTCAGGCCGCAAGCCCAGTCACGGCGCGGCGAGGCCGCCACGCCCTACCATTTCAGGGAATCCGGCTTGCTCGACACTACGGCGTTTCCGAGGTCAAACGCTGAGTTGTGGTAGCTTACCGGGCCGCTTCCATGTTCCTCAGACCACTGACCGCCAGCGCACACCGGACATGAAGCACCCGCCTGCGCGTCGGGTGAAGGCCACCCGGCACCGGGAATCACGCCGGGATTCTCGAATAAGGCCGTTTCATTCCGCAACTTTACCGCAACATGCCTTTTTTTCAGTTAGAGAAATTCTGCTAGGCGATTCGCTCTTTCCCTTGTGGCAGTAGGTGCCGCCGGGGGGACTCGAACCCCCACGAGGGTTGCCCCTCAACGGATTTTAAGTCCGTGGCGTCTACCATTCCGCCACGGCGGCTTGGCCCGGGAGCGTTTCCGGCTGACGGGCTGACGAGGCATGTAAAACGAAATCCACCACCCGTCCAGATCGGTTTATTTGCAGCCATGTGAAAAAAATGAAAAAAAGTGAAAAAAAGTATTGACGACCTACGCGATCGCGTGTATTTCTGCGTCCGTGATTATGTCCAACGTACTTACATCAACCCAATTCCGCAGAAACAAAAAGGCCCGCAACCTCGGACTTTTCCGTATTAAGCACTATCTGTGGCTCACCTTCATGAGCGGTCCGAAGGTGCTGTTCACCTCGCAGATCAACTTGAAATGCGCGATCATCATGACGATGATGTGCCTGCCTGCGCTGCTTTTTTGTTCGATTCTCACGATCCCCGAGCTCATTTTCCAATTCCCCCATCAGCATGCCTACTTCTACTTTGGCAAGGTGCTCAACGAGGATCCTACACGTTGGATCGTGCTGGTCCTCACTGGAATTTGCACGATTATGTCTCTGGCCGTTCCAGCCACCATGTCTGAACAGCAAAATCCGATCCGGCATTGATGGTTTTGCTTGAATGTTGAAGGTTCTGATACTGCATTCGCATGCGCTGTCAGTTCGCAAACAAAGCCTGCCGGTGATGCCATCCCCCATGCCAACCCCGATCACGATCTATCACGACGTCGCGGCGCTCACCGCTGTCATTGCGGATTTCAAAACGAAGGTCGCTTCCTCAGTCCCGCCACGGGCCTCCGGTATCTGTGGCTTCGACGGCTTTATCGATACCTTCGTGCGCTTGCAAACACCCGCTTCAATGGCCGAGTTCGGCCCCAAGGTCGCCGCCGCCGCCGGCATCGCCGCCTCCTATCCGGCGCGGCATCTGGGCGACAAGTTCGGCGGCAACGGGCCGCTTTTCGCCGCCGCCATGCACGACATCCACGCCGGTGCGATAGACGTCACCTACATCGGCGCGATGGGCCGCGGCGAAGTGCTGCCGATCTATCAGGATGCGCTGGGCGGCAAAATGAAACACCTCTACACCCTGGCAGCCCCCGCGCACAGCACCTGCCTGGAGTTCACCGACGGCAAGGTGATGCTGTGCGATATGGCCGCCTGCGCGGACGTCACCTGGGAACGCCTGCTGGAATGTGTCGGCCCGAC
>JAPLUJ010000265.1 GCA_026397695.1 Verrucomicrobiota bacterium
GCCCCGTTGGGGCGCACAGAGGGAACCACCCATGAAACTCCCGCCCTATCAGAAATATATACCCAGCGGCGTCGAATGGCTCGGCGACGTGCCGGTGCATTGGAGCGTAAAGGCAATCAAGTGGGAGACGCCGGTTCTGCGCGGCGCATCTCCGCGACCGATTGACGACCCTGCCTACTTCGATGACGACGACGGCGAATACTCATGGGTGAGAATCTCGGACGTGACGTCGGCTGGCACATATCTGAGCACCACAGAACAAAAGCTTTCCCGCTTGGGTAGCTCACTGAGCGTAAAGCTGAAGCCGGGCGCACTTTTTCTGAGCATAGCGGGTTCGGTCGGAAAGGCGTGCATTACCCAAATTAAGTGCTGCATTCACGACGGCTTCGTTTACTTCCCGCGCTTCAAAGGCGATGCGAAGTTCCTGTATTACCTCTTCGCCAGTGGTGAACCCTATCGCGGCCTTGGCAAACTGGGAACACAACTGAACCTAAACACGAACACAGTTGGCTCAATTGTGGCCGGATTCCCCGACCTCGCCGAGCAACGGGCCATCGCCGCGTTCCTGGATCAGGAGACGGAACGGGTGGACAGATTGGTGACGAAGAAGCGGGAGTTGATCGAGCGGCTGAAGGAGAAGCGCACCGCGCTCATCTCCCTCACCGTCACCCGCGGCCTGCCGCCCGCCGCCGCCAAAGCCGTCGGACACCCCGCCAGCCCACCCCTCAAACCTTCCGGCCTCGATTGGCTCGGTGACATCCCGAAGCATTGGGAGGTGAAGTCGTTGGCCCGCGTCACCATCGCCATTCGGAACGGAACGTCAGTAACTCAATTGGAGGACGAGTCGGAGAGCGCCGTTTCAGTTACGAGGATTGAATCCATCTCTTGTGGGCGAATCAATTTCTACAAAGTCGGCCAAGTAGAATGGACGCCAACTCTTGAGCGTTACCGGCTAAAAAAGGGAGATATTCTACTCTCGCACATCAACAGTCTTTCGATGGTCGGAAACTGCGCGATTTTCGATTCAGACCGAGCGCTATACAGCGGCATGAACCTTCTCAGAATCCAGCCTGAGCCATCGGTTCATGCTCCATGGTTGTGGCGCGTATTATCGAGTGACGGCATCCGAAAGGAAATCAGTGCCCGGGCCAAACCTGCCATCAATCAAGCCAGCGTCACGACAACGCAAATCAAGTCGATTCAACTTCCAGTCCCCCCCCTCGACGAACAATCCGCCATAGCTACGTATCTGGACAAGGAGACCGCGAAGTTGGACGCGCTGGTGGGGAAGGTGGCGGAGGCGGTGGAGCGCTTGCAGGAATACCGCACCGCGCTCATCACGGCGGCGGTGACGGGGAAGATTGACGTGAGAAAGGATGTTTCTCTGACATGAGCTTGAACAATCACAATGAAGAAACCATCTGTCATATTGGATAAGAGCTTTCTTCAGGCGGAAAGAAGAGATTGCTTTCGCTTGCATCTGCTCGCGAATGCGGGATGCAGATTGGTACTAATTGATACTGCGGTTTATGAGCTGGCCACGGATTCAAAGGATGAGGAGAGATGGCAGAAAATGCAGCGGAAACTTGCCGATTTGGCTGATAGTATTGAGGTATGGTATCATGTTTCCGACTTGTTAAACCATGAGATCGCAAGACAAAACGCGATTGATTCTCCAGTAGATGAAGATGGCACGTTGAGATTGCGTGAATTGCTGAAGACTGGCAAGCCGTGGGTTCCAAGCGATTTTGGTCCGATTACGAGAAAAGCGAAAAGACAACGCGAAAGAGATTCGGTAATCGCTCTGATTGGGTATTTTCGCAAATGGATGAAGAAGGCGCCTGACCTGTGTGCCGAAGTTCGCAAACGGTTTTCAGCCGGGAACAAGCTCGATGGGCTCCTGAAAGGGATAGTCAACAGCGACGATTGGATCAAAATGGTTCTCCGGGACTTTCACGGCAAGAGAAACAATCGAGAATTTTATATTGAAGGAGCAAAGGAAGGTTTGGACGATAGGTGGTTTGCACGGCATCATGCTAGAAGTGTATTGGCACGGTGGTGCATATGTCTCCCCAGATTCGGTCCCAAGGATGTCCCAGGTCCAAACTTCTGCAATACCAAGCTCGACTGCGACTACCTTATCGCGCTGCATTTTGCTGACTTTTTGGCGACAAACGAGACTCGAGGTGACATGGCGACGATGTGCGCCTGGCTCTATGGTTCTTCCAAGGGCGTTTTTTCGGTTCAGCGGTTCGATACACTTCTCCCGCAGGAATCGGAGATTCCTCGTTACTCCTCGATCAGATGCGGGTCCGTGGGGTCGGCTATTGTCCGGTCGGCCGGCAGAATTTTCGGGCCAAGCTGCGGATTCCGGCCGGATGGCACCAGAATGTCTGCGATCCAAACGTAGCAACCGACCATCCGGAATGGAACCGGCATGAATCATTGCCGGATTTCAATCCCACGGATTTTGCGGATTTTGTCCGCAGAGCGGCGGAATTATGGAAGATTGACCTTGGATGGGAGAGCGGATTACTATGACGCCTGTCAACACCCCACTTGATCCCGAACAACTGCGCGGCTCCCTCATGAGCTTCTGGGGGGATGCTTTATCCGTCGAGCGGACCCGGCAGGGCCTCGCGGTCGCCATGCCTCAAACCGGTGCTGACGGCTGGCAACTCGTGCTGGAAATCACCGAACCGACCCCAGGCATGGCGAGAGTCAGCGATGCTGGGCGCACGCTTGGCGGCCTGGCCGCATCGGGCCAGAACATTGAGGCGGATGCTGTGGCCCACTACGTTGCCGAAATCGCCCGCCAAAGCCATCTGGAACAGGAGGGTTGGGAATTGTTCCGCTGGCTGCCCTTGCCGCTCGATCCGGTGGAAGTGCATGTGTTTACCGAGGCGCTGTCATCCATCAGCCACTTGTCCGTGTTGCATGAGCCCACCCTGAGAACCCTGGATGTGGCCGATCAGACCTTGCGCCGTGTGTTTGCTGAACGGGGGATCGACGCGCGTCCTGGCGCCTGCTTGTCTGGAAAAACCGAGAAGAACGTGCGGGTGGATTATCTGGTACCAAGTCAGCGTGCGGTGGCCTTTCAAATTCTGAGACGCCGGGGTCGGTTGCTGCCGGTCATGGAGCAATGGGGATACCGCTGGCATGACATCAGACAGATCACGCCATCGTTGATGCCCGTCATGTTGTACGACCCAGCCAAACAGGAAATCGATGATGCCAGCCGCGCCATCGGCGAGGATGTTTGTGCCTTGTTCTGCGCATTCGATGAAACTTCGCGCATTCATGAGGTTCTGGAGGAGGCTAACCGGTGAAAGATATGTCGCGTTCCATAAATACATGGGTGGAGAAGGTGGAGGAGGCGATGGAGCGATTGCAGGAATACCGCTCCGCCCTTATCACCGCCGCCGTCACCGAAAAGATTGACGTGCGAAGCCACAAACCTACCATCAAGCCATGATTTCACGACTTTACGCCAACAATTTCCGGTGCCTGGTTGCCTTCGAGGCTCATTTCGAGTCTTTCGGTGTTCTCTGCGGTCCGAACGGAGCGGGCAAAAGCTCGGTTTTCGACGCGATTAGGATTATCCGCAATCTCGGCACGGGCGATTGTTTCCTGGGTGGCGAGGGCGAGCGGGACATCGCAAGCCTCGAGTTCACCAATTGGCTTGCAAGCACAACGCAGGAGTTCGAAATAGAGGTGACTGCGGAAGGCCATGCGTTCAAGTATCTGATCCACATTGAACAGGTGGCGAGCCATGAAAAGCCGCGCATCATTCGTGAAGAAGCATGGTGCGACAAGAAGCGTCTTTTTGAAAGGAATCTGGAAGGAGTCCGGTTTCCAAAGGGAAACGGGACTGAAGGTGGTTTTCCGTTGGATTGGCGGCAGGCTGCCCTGGCATCCATCCAGCCGACAGGAAGCAGAAGGGAAATTGAAATCCTCCAGAAGGCAATGGCCCGGTTGATCGTCCTCAGGCCCAATCCTCGGAGCTTTGACCAGCAGAGCAAAGTGGAAAGCCAACATCCGGACCTTGCTTTGGTCAATCTGGTTTCCTGGTACCGATTTCTCGCCCAGGAACAGGATTGGACCGATGCGCTCCGCAATTCTCTCAAAGACGTTTGGCCGGATTTTCGATCCTTCAAACTTGAGAACGTGGGTCTGAACGTCAAAGCCCTGCAACTGCGGTTCGAAGAACCATTGTTCCTGAGCCAGCTTTCGGATGGGGAGAAGATGCTCGTAGGTCTCTACATGATTCGGGCCGCGTTGGAGACCGGAGCGATAGAAACCGTCCTTGTGGACGAACCGGATAACTATGTTGGTTTGCCGGAACTACAGCCTTGGGTGATTTCGCTCAGGGAACTGCTAGACGAAAAGCACCAAGCCATCCTGATTTCCCATCATCCCGAAATCCTCAGCAGCGCCGGCAGTGACTCGGGGCGCTATCTATGGCGGGACAATCATTCATCGCCGACGCGCATCGGCCCGCTGAAAGTTCCCGACGGACTCAGCGCTGGCGAAGCCATAGCAAGGGGGTGGGTCAATGCCTAACCGCACACAAATCGTCTGCCTCCACGAGGGGAAGAAAGGTCGGAGCATTGATCCGCTCTTCATCCGGAGTCTCTTGAAGGCGCTAAAGCCTAACTGGATCCGACCATGGGAGGGAAACAACATTATCCGTCCCGTGGATTGCGGCGGGAGGAAGACTTTGATATCCAGAATGCCCGGTGAGCTTCAAGCATGTTTGAATAGTGGCGGGCATGCGACACTTATGGTGTGGGCCGACCTTGACCATGACATGGAAAATGGTGACCAGTTGAAGGAGGATTTTTGGTCGGCTTCGAAGGAGGCCGGAATCACCGAGCAGCAGTTTGGGGAAGTGGTTTTTGTTTTTGCCAAAGATCGTCTTGAAAATTGGATTGAGTTTCTTCGCACCGGGAAAACCGACGAATCCAAAGAGGGACCAAGACTCAAGCATGATAGGCATGTGGCCGAGGCCGCCAGGGATCTGGCAACGAAGTGCTTGGCGGGTGCTCCCATACCAAAGGTTCCCCCGTCGCTTGAATGGTCTTGTCGGAACTGGCGGGGCTTGGTGGACAGAATGAGAACCTAACTGACTCAACAACAACGGGAGTCAAAGCAAGTAGTGACAATAATGACCGGAAGGGCTGGACGCGCTGGTGGGGAAGGTGGCGGAGGCGGTGGAGCGCTTGCAGGAATACCGCACCGCGCTCATCACGGCGGCGGTGACGGGGAAGATTGACGTGAGAAAGGCTTCAACACCATGATTGCTGATTCAATCTACTTCCGCAGCCACCGCTGCTTTAAGAGGGACTGGGCGGGCTTCGATTCAATCAAGCCGATAAACGTCATCATCGGCAGAAACAACACCGGGAAATCGCATCTTCTGGATCTCGCGGCTGCGTTGTGCGAAGGAAAGCTGAATGGCCGGGGGTGGCGTTATCTGTGTCGCGGAGTATTGGATGAAGCGTCCCTGAAGGGCGTATTTCGCGAGGATACAATCAGGGGAGCACTTCGGGAGAACCATTGGCAATCACATGGACGACATTTTCTGAATGTCCCCGTATCGTGGCAAATTGATGAAAACACAGACACGGCAGATCTGAGTTTTTTAGAGAAGTTCGATCCGACATCACCCTTTGGTGAGCAGTCAACAAACGCGCGCATTGCCGGTATTCTCGCAGCAGTGAAGAACGTGACCCACAAGCTTACAGGTTCGGTGTTTCGACGCCTTCTTGCAGACCGTGATATTCTCCCTGAGATGGCTGAGACAACTCTGGTGCTTGCGCCAGACGGACATGGCGCGTCTAACATCATAAGGCGTTATATCGTCACCTCAAACCCGCGGTTCCCTCGCGAGATCATCCAACGCGACTTGCTTTCCGCGCTTAATTCAATCTTTGGCAATGATGGCCACTTCACCGAGATTCAGGTTAAGGTTCATGATGACGATACAGGCGGAAAACCTGAGAATGCCTGGGAGGTTTTCTTGGGAGAAGAGAAAAAGGGCTTGATCCCGCTGAGCAACTCCGGGAGCGGGTTGAAGACGGTATTCTTGGTCCTGCTAAACTTGCTCGTTGTGCCAGAGATTGAGAAGAAGCCGAAATCGAGTTTCACGTTTGCGTTTGAAGAGCTTGAGAACAACCTTCATCCGGCGCTGCTGCGCCGGCTTTTCCAGTATCTTGAGAATTACGCAGTCACCGAGAAGGCTGCGATTTTTCTGACCACGCATTCGAGTACGGCTCTCGACCTCTTTGGCGTGTCGAAAAATGCCCAGATCATCCACTTGACACACGATGGCGAGTCCGCACGTGCTACCACCGTTTCTGCGCATTTCGATCACTTGGGAGTCATATCTGAGTTGGGAGCCAAGCCGTCGGATCTGCTACAAGCGAACGGTATCATCTGGGTTGAAGGCCCTTCGGACTGCATCTACATTAACCGCTGGCTCGACCTCTACACCGGAAGTCGGCTTCAAGAGGGGCGGGATTACCAATGCGCCTTCTACGGCGGATCACTCCTGGCGCGAACGCAGTTCAAGTCTCCAAAGGACGCGGAGGAGGAGTTGGTTAATTTGTTTCGGGTCAATCCCAACATAGTAGTCGTTTGCGACGGTGACAGAACAGCCAAGGGGGCACGGGTTAAGGACCGCGTTAGAAGGATTCGCGCTGAGGTGATGAAAATTCCTGGAGCGCACATCTGGGTCACAGAAGCGAGAGAGATCGAGAATTACGTTCCTGGCACTGTGCTCGCAAAGGCGATTGGTGTCGCTGATCTTCCCAACCCCACCCAATACGAGATGTTCTTTCCGCGCAAGGGCTCGCCCGGCACTTCGTATGTTGAAGCACGGATGAATCGAAAGGGCATCGACAAAATGGATCTAGCAGTCCTGAGCGTCTCTCAAATGGATAAGCCAATGATGAGCGCTCGATTTGAGTGGGAGGCGCAGATGAAACAGATTGTTGAGCGCATTGACTCTTGGAATCGGTAACATAACAATACCATGCCCCAAACCAACGAAATCGCCTTTGAGACCTACGTCGAGGAAATCCTCTTAACGCGCGGCGGTTGGAAATCCGGCAGCAACGCGGAGTGGGACAAGGAGCGGGCGTTGTTTCCGGCGCAGGTATTCGCGTTCATTGCGGACACGCAGCCGAAGTTGTGGCAGGCGATGAGGGATTTGCACGCGGCGGGACTGGAGGCGCTGTTGCTCAACACGCTGGTCAAGGAATTGGACGCGAAAGGTTCGCTCCATGTGCTGCGGCACGGGTTCAAGTTTTACGGCAAGACATTCCGCCTCGCCTACTTCAAGCCTGCCCACGGCGCGAACTTCGAGGTGCTGGAGTTGTACGGGAAGAACCGGTTGACGGTGACGCGCCAGGTGCCGTGTCATCCCGGCGACAACCGCACGCTGGACATGGTGCTGGCGGTGAACGGGCTGCCGGTGTCCACCATCGAGTTGAAGAATCCCGGCACGGGCCAGAACTGGCGGCACGCGGTGCGACAATACAAGGAGGACCGCGACCCGCGCGCGCCCTTGTTTGAGTTCAAGAAGCGGGCGCTCGTGCATTTCGCCGCCGATTCTGAAGAAGTCCACATGACCACGCGGCTGGCGGGCGAGAAGACGTATTTCCTGCCGTTCAACCGGGGCAGTCACCCGGGGAAGATCATCTGCGGCGCGGGCAATCCGCAGCACGATTCAGGCTACCGCACCGGTTACTTCTGGGAGGAAGTCCTCCAGTTCCAGAGCTTCCTGGATATTCTCGGCCACTTCATGTTCCTCGAAAAGAAGGCGGAGAAAGTGGATGATGGTCGCGGCGGGCATCGCGTCGTGACCAGGGAAACGATGATTTTCCCGCGCTACCACCAGCTCGAATCGGTACGTGAGATGGTGCGTGCCTCCCGCGTCGAGGGACCGGGATTCAATTATCTCATCCAGCAATCCGCCGGGAGCGGGAAGACCAATACGATTTCATGGTTGTCCCACCGGCTCGCTAGTTTGCATACCGTGGATGACGTCAAGATCTTCGACTGCGTGGTGGTCATCACGGACCGCCAGGTGCTCGACCGGCAATTGCAGGATGCGATCTATCAAATTGAACACGCGCAGGGCGTGGTGAAGGCGATTGACCAGGACTCGAAGCAACTGGCGGCGGCGCTGATCGACGGCACGAAGATCGTCATCACCACGTTGCAGAAATTTCCGTTCGTCTTGCGCGGGCTGCTCCATGCCGCCGGAGCGGAGAGGCAGGATGAAGCGACCGCCGAGCAGAAAGCCGATGCGGCCAAGTGGGAGGCGGAAATCGCCAAACGTCGATATGCGATCATAGTGGACGAGGCGCATTCCAGCCAGTCCGGCGAGACGGCGCGGGAGTTGAAGGCGATTCTCGGCATATCCGCCCAGCCGGAGAACCCCGAGGAAGAACCGGATTGGGAAGACCGTCTGAACCAAGTGATGCAGTCGCGCGGGCGACAGCCGAACCTGAGTTTCTTCGCCTTCACCGCCACGCCCAAGGGAAAGACGTTGGAACTTTTCGGGCGCAAGGGTGAGGGCGGACTGCCGGAGGCGTTCCACCTCTACTCCATGCGGCAGGCCATCGAGGAGGAATTCATCCTGGACGTGGTGAAGAACTACACGACCTACGCCACCTATTACCGGCTGGTGAAGGCTATCGAGGACGATCCGAATTTACCGAAGAAAAAAGCGGCGCGGGCGCTGGCCAAGTTCATGAGCCTGCACCCGCACAACATCGAGCAGAAGACCGAGGTAATCGTGGAGCACTTCCGGCAGAAGGTGCGCGGGCATCTCGGCGGGCAGGCCAAGGCGATGGTCGTCACGTCATCGCGCCTCCATGCAGTGCGCTACATGCAGGCGTTCGAGCGCTATATCGCGGAAAACAAATACACTGACATCCGCCCGCTGGTCGCCTTCAGCGGCACGGTGAAAGACCCGGAGACCGGGATTGAATACACCGAGCCGGGCATGAACCCGGATTGCGTGAGCGGGAAGCCGATCAGCGAGAAGCAACTGCCTGAACGCTTCGCCTCGCCCGACTATCAGGTATTGCTGGTGGCTAACAAATACCAGACCGGCTTCGACCAGCCATTGCTTTGTGCGATGTATGTGGACAAACGGCTTGATGGCGTGCAGGCCGTGCAGACGCTGTCGCGCTTGAACCGCAAGATTCCGGGCAAGGAAAACCCGTTCGTCCTGGATTTCGTCAACGAGGCCGAGGATATCTACAAAGCGTTCAAGCCCTACTACGACGCGACGAGTTTTCAGGATGAGTCGGACCCGCAGCAGTTAGAGAAGCTCAAGCACGAACTCGATGCCGCACAGGTGTATCACTGGAGCGAAGTCGAGGCGTTTGCACGCATCTTCTACAAGCCTGTGACTCGGCAAGTCGCGCAGGACCATGCGGGGATGCAACTGCACCTTCAACCGGCGGTGGATCGCTTCAAGGCGATGGAGGACGATGCGAAATGCAGCGCGTTCCGCGAGAAGCTCAACGGATATGTCAATATCTACTCCTTCATGAGCCAGATCATGCCCTATGGCGATCCGGCCCTGGAAATGCTCTACAGTTTTGGTCGCTTCCTGCTGCCACATCTTCCGCTGGACCGCGACACCGAGCGCGTGAAGATCGGCGACGAGGTCGGGCTTCAATACTATCGCCTCGAACGAATTTACTCCGGAGAGATCACGTTGCGCGAAGGCGAACCCGAAGGGGTGAAAAGCCCGACGGACGTTGGCACGGGCAAGGCGAAGGATGAGAAAGTGCCGTTGTCCGAGATCATCAAAGTGCTCAACGAGCGATTCGGAACGAACTTCACCGATGAAGACCGCTTCTTCTTCGAGCAAATCCGCGAAAAGGCCACGGCCAACGAACAGGTCGTCAAACTCCGCCGAGCCAACCCGTTCGACAAGTTCCAGCTCGGCCTCAAACAACTGCTCGAAGACCTCATGGTCCAGCGCATGGCCGACAACGACAAGATCGTGACCCGCTACATGGACAACAAGGAGTTCGGCGACGCTGCCTTCACGGTCTTATCGAAAGCGATCTACGATTCCATCCCAACTGAAGACGAGATGGAGCCGATACCGAACTGACGGGCTTCGACGCGCCCTGATTTACCCCGGTGCTTCAGGGAAGGATGAAGGGTGAAGGATGAATTATGAAGGGTTGGACTTCACCCGTTTTTCCCCGGTGTCTTGGCAAATACAGATTTCCATTTTTAAAGCGGGCCAACAGTTTTCCTTCTTCAGTAATTGGAATCGACCAATTATACGGATGAAGGCCCTTCACTCTGTGTGCCGCCAGAAACAATTGATGTTTTGCTTTCCAAAACGAGTTGCATTTTTCTCCAAGATTCACATTTGAAAGGCGGTGCACGATGGCAAAAAACCCCTTTCTACCGAAATGACGGAAATCGAGCATTCTGCATATAATGTATCCCGGTCGTGGATCCTTGTCGCTGGAGATGACGAGTTCAAAGATTTCCTCCAGAGTGACGGAGTCTTTGTCCTTCCAATGCCAATTGCACATGTTGTTCGTCGCGGCCACCGAAAACCCCAACGCCAATAGCAACTCTTCCTTCGGCCACTTTCTCGTCATATCGTCGGCCACAGCCAACTCGGCCAATATAGAAGCGGAGGACAGAGGACAAAGGACGGAAGACGGAGGACTAGCGAGGCTTCGCCTCAGACCCAAGACAACAAGACCCAAGACGCAAGCCGCAGTATCCGGATCGTGGTGAAGGAACCACGGGGAGCATTGCTCGGTCGCCGGGAATGAATGCGGGGGGGGCAGCGGGGCGGGTTCTTCCGGGGGCGGAGGACGAACACTAACAACCAAGGCAGTTCTATCGAATTCCGATCCCGCGTGCCTTGGAGCCGGCGTGCTCGAGTCAGTCATACACCACAACTTTCCATAATTGTGATCCTTGCCGTCGGTTTTTCGGCGGCAGGCTCCTCGGACATCCGTTAGGCCTGACCGGAGGGTTGGAGCAAGGGCGGGGGCCTATTCGATCACAAACCACGTGACACCTTGCGCTGGCACATTCACCGGAAGTTCGATGTGGTATTCGCGATCCAGGATGAAGGATTTGGCCGCGCCGTCGCGCTCACGCAGTGAAGCCGTCGTGGTCTTGCCGGTATAGTAGAGCGGGATGCGCAGCGTCCGGGTGACTTCCTGCTCCAGCGGATTGTAGATCATCAGCAAGCCCTTCTCATTGCCGGCGGGATTGACGTGCAGGACGTAATCCAGATCACGTCCGTCGGCGCGGCGCAGGTGGAGGAGGTCGGCGTTGAGAATTTGGCGATGTTTTTTGTAGAAGTCCGTCCAGCGTTTCACGACGGCTTTGGTTTCGTCCGTGTCGTAAAGGCGCGGTCCGCGATAGCATGCCATGACGCCCTGACCGAAAAGATTGGCGAGGCGTTGTTCATAGTGCGGCAGATGATCCTTGAGCGGCTCGATCGTGGCCGCTGCGCCGCCTCCCTGATACTGGGTGAGCGGAACAAACATCCAGCCCATGCCGGGCGTTTTCTCCCAGGTGCCGTCAAAGATATTCTGGCGTTCGATGATTTCCTGGTACTCGCGCGGCAGCGACCAATTCACTTCGCGGTAGCCCATGCCCGTCTTCGTGCCACCACTCAGGAAATACCAATCCGGGATGTTCAGATAGACCCCGTGGGCGCGACACCATTTGTAGAAGTCGGTGATGGCCTTCCATTGCACCCATTGGGAGTCCTCAAAACCGCGATGAAACGGGTGATTCGTCGCGGCGCAGGTGTCGCCGGGGTATGAGCCATCGTGTTCGAGGATGGCCAATCCGGTATTCTCCATGAAGCTCTGCAACTGGTCCAGATATGCCCGACCCCACTTCGCGCCCAGACATGGCGCGACACCGAACGCCGTCGGCCCGACGGTATTGTCCGCCGGAGTGGCGGCGCCGCGACTGGCACAAAGCGAGTAGCCTCCCAGCACGATGCCCTTGGATTTCGCGTAGTCAGCGAGTTCCTTCAATTGTGCCTGATAGGTCGGGTCGCGGCTTTCAAAGTTGAAGCCGCTGCCAAAGGTTAAAACCACCATCTCAAACC
>JAPLUJ010000312.1 GCA_026397695.1 Verrucomicrobiota bacterium
GGCGCGCCGTCCCATCCGCTAACATCCTTGCCGTTGAACAGACTGACACCCGCACCGCTGACAGCGACCGCTGCGGTCTGCCCGCCGGGGGCAACCGTACCATCCGCGCCCAGCGCCGCAACGGGCAGGAAATGCAGCAGTGCGACGGCACTGCCGGCCATGGCACTGCCTTTCAGAAAGCGTCTGCACGAGGTCACTCCAATCGAGAATTCCGACATCATGAGGACAGAACGTGGGATGATCCCCGGATGTTTCAGACATCTTCACCCACAATCCACAATCCGCTTGCTTTGAAATCCTACTTCAACTTGATTTCCCCCATGAAGAAAACTCGCATTTGCCTCTTGGCATCGTGTCTGACCGCATTGTGCGGCGCCTTCATCATTCATGCATCGGCTGCTGACGCCACGGCCAACAAGTTGGTCATCCGCGCCGACCAACCCAAGGCTACCATCGACCGCAATATCTACGGGTTCTTCTCCGAGCACCTCGGCCGGTGCATTTACGAAGGCACCTGGGTGGGAGAGGACAGCACAATCTCCAACGTCCGCGGCATCCGGCAGGACGTGGTTGCCGCGCTCAAGAAACTCAAGACGCCAGTCCTCCGCTGGCCCGGCGGCTGTTTCGCCGACGAGTACCACTGGAAGGACGGCATCGGCCCGCGTGAGAAGCGGCCCGCGATGATCAACACCCACTGGGGCGGCGTGGTGGAGAACAACCACTTCGGCACCCACGAATTTCTCGATCTTTGCGAACAGCTGGAATGTGAGCCGTATGTCTGCGGCAATGTCGGCAGCGGCAGCGTGCAGGAGATGATGGAGTGGGTGGAATACATGACCTCAGACGCCAATTCACCGATGGCCAATCTGCGCCGCCAGAACGGACGGGACAAGCCGTGGAAGGTCCGTTATTTCGGCGTCGGCAACGAGAGTTGGGGCTGCGGGGGCAACATGACCCCGGAGTACTACGCCGACCAGTACCGGCGCTACAACACCTTCGTGAAGAACTACGCCGACAACCGGGTTTACCGTATCGCCTGCGGCGCCAATGCCGGGGACTACAAGTGGACGGAAGTCATGATGGCGAACGTCGGCAACCGCATGAATGGCCTATCCCTGCATTACTACACGATCCCGACCAGCAACTGGGGAGACAAGGGTTCCGCAACACAGTTCGACGAGGGCATGTGGCACGGCACGTTGCGGCGCGCGCTCGAGATGCAGACCCTGGTTTCCAAGCACGGTGCGATCATGGACAAGACCGACCCGCAGAAGCGCATCGGCATGATCGTGGACGAATGGGGCATCTGGCATAACGTCGAACCGGGAACCAACCCCGGCTTCCTTTACCAGCAGAATTCCCTGCGCGACGCCCTCGTGGCCGCGATCACGCTCAACATCTTCAACCAGCACGCGGACCGCGTGAAGATGGCGAACATCGCCCAGACCATCAATGTGCTCCAAGCGGTCATCCTCACGGACAAGGAGAAGATGCTCCTGACACCGACCTACCACGTCTTCGAGATGTTCACCGTCCATCACGACGCCAAGCTGCTGCCTACGGAACTGGAGGCGACCGCCTACCGGATGAATCAGGACCAGATCCCCGGACTGAACGTTTCCGCATCGCGCGACAAAGACGGCAAGATCCACGTCACGCTTTGCAACTTGAATCCGAACACGCCGGCCGAAGTGACATGCGAGTTGAAGGGGGCGAAGGCGCAGACTTTGAAGGGGCGGGTGCTCACCGCGCCGACGATTACCGCGCACAACACCTTTGCTCAGGGTGACGCTGTCCAGCCTGCCGAGTTCACTGCTTTCAAGACCATGGAGAGCGGTTTCACGGCCACGCTGCCGGCGAAGTCTGTGGTGGTGCTCGCGGTCGAGTAGGTGAAGGTCGCGGAGCTTGTGGCCATCGCCATCATTACAATTCCGAGAGATCCAATGAAATGGTTATTAGCCATGATCAGCGCATGTATGCTCGGTTTACCTGTCGCCGATGCGAGAGAACTGCCGTTGACTATTGAAGTCCGTTCAGATGATCTAGTCGACGTTGCTGTGTCGTTTGATCCCAAGGAGAGTTCCCAACCAGCGACTCTGACTAACGAAGCAGGGGATGTCAGGATCTATACCTGTCCGCTCCCAGAGTCATTTTCCATTGAAAGCTCCAGGGTTAAGATTGAGGCCGTCCATAAACTTCCGGGTGGAGGTCAGCAGTACCGGCAGTCCTGTGAAGTGGATCGACAATATTTGAAAAGCCGGGTCCTGCGATTACAGGGGCATCCCGGCCGCATCCTTCTTGAAGACCTCACCAGCAAGGTCAAGGCGGTCCACCTTCAGCTCACGGGAGACAACGGCGTGACATTGGTTGGAAGCACACAAAGGATTCAGTTATCGAACCTAGTCATGCATTGCGAGCTTCCCACTGGCAAGTATGGAATTGCGCAATACCGGTGCAAGCTGTATGTGGAGAAGCCGATGGATCCTGACGAGTTGGATCGGTGCATTGTCACGATCTCGGCGGCCCGTGACCTTGGAGAACCAATGGGCGATGAAACCTACCAGTACCTCATACCTCGCCATGGCAAGGTTAGCAATCTTGTAGTAAAGCTTTTCTCTGGAAGCATTGTTTTGCCATTTCCGGCGGAGGGCGACTCCGAGCTCTTCTATGTCATTCGCAAGGGGTCGAATGAATACGCCTCTGACATCGCCCCGAAAGTCCTTCCCGACGGCAGGCTTGTGCACTGGAACCTGCCTGCCGGACGCTATGAGTTAAGTGTATTCGATCCAATGAGAAAGGATGCGTCACGGAAGTGGGACTTGGTTCTCGCCGACGAAGGTGACGAGATTCAGGTGTTGAGAAATAACTCAGCAACCGGGCCGACAATCCATCAAGCCGAGCAAGTGGGCGCTGACCAACCGGCTACCAAGCCCGCTGACAAGCCTCCCGTGAAGAATCAACCCTCAACCCCCACGTCCAAGGATGGTCCCCGGTAGCCGGTGGCAGGCCCTTGGCGTTGTGCCAAAAAAAATGACCATCCGACGTAGCACTTTTTTTGGTCGTGTGGCAAGCATGCCGCCCTTTATCAGGCTATTCGTTTGTGGATTCTGGATACTGGCATTGATGGCGCTTTCCAGCACAGTTATGCCGGGTTGGGTCACAGAGCACGGCATACCAATTTCAATGAAAGAAGCTTGGTTGAACGGAGATGCCCTCATCTCGCTTCTGATTGCGTGCGTCCTCTTTGGACTTGCCACCTTATTTTATCGCCGCCCAGCCGAAAACACCCGCCACGAAGGTGGGCGGACGGCACAATTATGCCTCACTAACGATTCCCATTTTCCTTTTTAGCACCAGAACCCGCGCTACGCTGGAGTGTGGAATCTGGAGTAACTTTTGTTTGGAGGCTCCGGGCAGGATGCGCGGGCCACGATAGAGGCGGGCGCTGTGCTCCGACGAATCATGGCTGTAGCTGGTGAAGACGCTGGGGTTCATGGCTGGGGGCAGGGGCGGGTGGTAGCTGGGCGTGGCGGTTGAAAACCGCCGCCACTGTAAGGCGCTGGCTCCTTGTGCGGGAGGGTGGTGGGTTTTCCGGGGTTATGGAAGCCGGAAATGCGGGGGCCGTGCGCGAGCGCTCAGGCACCGCCGATTTCCAACTTCATTTCCCCGCCATCGGGTCCGGCTGCCGGCTCTTGCAACGGCCTCGACCTCAAAAGCAATTTCCTTGCAGCCGCACGGAACGCCGTGAGCAGCTCGTTGCTGCGTGCCTTCCACGCCTTGGCGACAGCGCTTTTGCTACGATTCCGGAAAATTCCCTTGATCCTCAATTCCGGCTTGCACCGGGGTCTTGACGCCCTTAATAAATTCACCATGCCACGTCCGACATCCACTATCACTATTCTGCTTACGGTTCTATATGTGACGCTGGCCGATCATGCGCGCTTCGTCGGCGTGTTCCATCCCCAGCGGGATCAGAAGGACGACGGCACATTTACCTTCGGCCGGTTATACAACTTTCTCTATGCGGGGGCGGGGTTCACCAGCCCCGACGCACGGATTTATGTCAGACTGTCGCTCAGCAAACCCAATTCCCCCACCGCAGCAATCCTTTCGGTGAACAGCATGGACGTGGCCCTGACGCAAGATGACGATGCCCGATTCCGCGTCAGTTACGGAGTGAAGGACTTTAACAACGTCAGCATTCCATCCACGCACGTTGGACAAGCCCTCCCCAAGATTCTGCCCGGAAGACCTTTCGAGATCGAAGTCATTCTTAAAAACGGCGGACTGACCTGCAACGTCAATGGCAAGGAGTCGTGCTCCATTCCCACATGTCCACAGTTGAATAACATGTATCCTAAGGAAACGACCGCCAGCCAAGGCGTTGACCTGATCGTGGCATTGCGTCCATGGCAGGAAGAGGAGATGAAGGTGTACGACTTCCATGTCGAAACGAGTGGCAAGATTGTGGAATTGCCGGAAATCCAGGATGTGTTCAAAAGTGCCCGCAGCATCCGCCAAGAAGAACGCAAGAAAGAGACAACCAATCTGTACCGTATCCCCGCGCTGGCCGTAACCAAGAAGGGAACGCTGCTGGCATTCGCCGAAGGACGACGCGATAGTGCTGCCGACCACGGGAATATCGACGCGGTGGTCAAACGCAGCGAAGACGGCGGCAAGACCTGGGGACCGGAGATTGTCGTTGCTGACGATGGAAACAACACCATGGGAAATCCCTGTCCGGTGGTTGACCGGGATACCGGGCGGATCTGGCTGCACCTGTGCTGGAATGCCGACAAACCGCCCAGCGGTGGATACAAACCCGGTTTCGGTGAAGATTCCCGCAGAGCCTTCGTGACGTATAGCGATGATGACGGAATGACCTGGGCCACACCTGCAGAGATAACCAAGCACGTCAAGAAAGAGAATTGGTCGTGGTACGCCACCGGGCCGGGTGGGGGAACCCAGTTGACGCTCGGAAAGTATAAAGGCCGGCTGATCATTCCCGCTACCCACGTTGCCCACGTGCCCGAAGCCGGACAGCTCAACTGCGGGTTCATTGTTTACAGTGATGATCACGGCGCGACGTGGAAGATGGGCGAGCCCACGCAGGACGGACACAACGAAGCTACCGCAGTGGAATTGGAAGACGGACAGGTGATGCTGAACTGCCGGCTTCACGGCAACGCGACGCAGAATCAGAAACATCGCGGCGTGTCGATTTCCCGGGATGGCGGGGAGACGTTCTATCGACACTATTTCGATGAGACACTGCTTGAACCGCGCTGCCAGGGA
The DNA here is from genome assembly GCA_026397695.1 of Verrucomicrobiota bacterium. GTDB lineage: Bacteria > Verrucomicrobiota > Verrucomicrobiia > Verrucomicrobiales > Akkermansiaceae > Luteolibacter. The sequence goes on from JAPLUJ010000312.1 coordinate 5,296, forward strand.
TCGCTTCAGCGTGTGCGATGGGCCAAGGACGGAAAGCCGGGAGTGATTGCGTTTTCCAATCCGGCCTGGCCCTGGCGGACGCACGTGATGGTGCGCTACAGTTACGACGACGGCAAGAGCTGGCCTGCGGGACGCATGATCTATCCGTGGACGAGTGCGTACAGCGACGTCACCGTGCTTCCCGATGGACGGGTGGCGGTGATGTTCGAGAAAGATTGGTGGGGATCGCTGGGTCTGGCGATTTTACCGCCCCCCCCACCTGACCCGCCGGCACCGAAAGAGAAGAAGTGATTGGCCAACCACCACCGCCGCACTGCGGTGGAAATCCTGCGCCAGCTATTCTTGCGCGGCATCTTTGGCTCGACAAGCCAGGTCCGGTCTCCGGCCTATTCCAGGGCTTTCACGCCCAGGCGATTTTCTAGCAGCAAACACGCTCCGTTCCAAATCGCTTGCCACGCTGGAGTGTATGCGCTTGATTGAAACCTCATGATCGCACGATTTCCATGCCTACTGCTGATTCCGACCCTGATGATGGCGCACCCTGATCACGGGGCGGTCCCTGGTGCGGAGGTGAATGCTGCCGTGACCACGGGCAACGGCGAGTGGACTTATGAAGCGGTGCCCGGCTGGGGCGTGCTGCCGGACGGCAAACAGATCGGCCCCACCCACGGCAGCGTGCTCGTCGGACCGGATCGGAACATTTATCTGAGCACGGATTCCGAGATGTCGATCATCGTGTGGGAACCGGACGGCAGGTTTGTGAAGACGATCGCGCCGGAATGCCAGGGTTTCCATGCGATGCAACTGCGCGAGGAGGGCGGCAGAACGGTGATCTATGGTGCGCAAAACAATGGCAACGGCAACAGCGTGCGGCAAACGAAGGGTCTTCCTCCTACGCCGTTCAGGGTTTGCAAGATCGATCTGGATGGGAAGATTCTCATGGAAATTCCGAACGCCGCCACTGGTGGCGTGACTGGCGGATGGAACGGCCTGACGGCGGTGACGGTGGCACCGGATGGCGCGGTGTTCGCCGCCATGGGCTATGGCTCGCAGTTGATCCACAAATTCGACGCCACCGGCAGACTGCTCAAGACCTTCGGCCGAAAAGGCAATGGCGACGGACAATTCAACACCTGCCACGGACTGACGATCGACACCCGCTTCGGCGCGCCTCGATTGTTAGTCGCGGATCGCGAAAACCGCCGCCTGTGCCATCTGGATCTCGAGGGCAACTGGATAGGTGTGCACGCGTCCAACCTGCGCCGACCGTGTTCATTTTCCTGGCGCGGTGGGAATCTTGCGGTGGCGGAACTCGAAGCGCGCGTGGTTATTCTCGACAAAACCGGCACTCCGGTCGCGTTCCTCGGCGACAATCCCGACCGCACGCAGTGGGCGAACTTCGGCGTGCCCCCGGAGCAACAACACCTTGGGATTTTCACCGCTCCGCACGGCATCGCCTTTGCGGAAAACGGCGACCTCTACGTCCAGGATTGGAACCAGACCGGCCGCGTGACGAAGCTGCGGAAGAAATGACCAAACCGGAACAGGGAAAGGAATCACAAAACATGCCCCATCGTGCGCGGCGGTGCGCGGGGACCTCACCCGCAATGATCAGTCTCATTCACATCATGACAATCATGCGCGGTCAACTGGCAAACCCTGTTATGGGAGGAATGGGCATCACTGGAATTTCCCAACTCATTTGGCGCGGGATTTGGCTCGGCGGGGTCTCATGGGTTGCGGGGTTCTTGACCGTGCGGGCGGTGGCGGATGAGACGCTGGGTGCCGCGAGCGCTGCGCCTGTGCCGGTGACGGAGACGCAGGCACGGCTGAAGGCGATGTTTCCGGAAACCTATAACAAGGCGGCTGCGGAATTCGGCTGGCACCAATACCAGGAAGGGAAGCTGGGAGGATTGCACGAGCGCCTCCAGAAACGCGTCGTGGTGCTGGTGCATGGGATTGATGAGCCGGGAAAATTGTGGATGAACATGGC
>JAPLUJ010000663.1 GCA_026397695.1 Verrucomicrobiota bacterium
GCGCTTGCGCTCGCTGGGCGGGACCGCCACGAGTCACGACGCCAAGGCCGCCGGCACTCCGGACGAACTGCCGCGCATGATCCGCGAGGTCTGGCGGGACCTGCTGCAAGCCGCAGGCAACACAGCGGTGCCCAAGGAGCGTGATCCCGCGGCGGTTGCCGCCGAGGCCGCCCGTCTGCTGCGGGAAGCTGAATGGCTCTTGAACACGGGCCGCTACAACGAAGCCACGTCAATGGCCGAAGCGGCGCGGTTTCTTGGCGCGGACCCGCCTCACGCGATATCCATCCAGTTGGTCGCCCGCTTTGAGACGCGGACGTACCTGCGTAACAGATATTCTTCTGGTGACTGGCGGATTCCGCCGGACCCGCGACAGCCGGATGTCATGCAGATGGTGGCCTCGCACCTCGACGAGAACCTGGATTTCTTGCGGCTTACGGCGGAATTGTATAACCGCCATCACGACGCCATCATCCAGTGGATAGACCTGAAAAACGTTTTAACTATCAAGCAGGAAATGGACGAACATATCTTCTGGCGCTTGTTGAACTATTTCGTGGGCTTGCGCGTGGTCCTGCAACCCCAACGCATGGATGCCGGGCAGCTCGCCATGCTCCAATAATACGACAGTGAGTTGGACGGATTTGTCCGCCGCATGATCGATCCAAGCCAGAACGACCGGCGATTGAGTTATTACTTCTCCGGCCGCCATAACTTCAATGACTATGAGGCCAGTCACTTTGCGGCGGTTCCCGCCATTCCGGAACGGCTCGTTGAGTCCCTGATTCGTCTGCCGGACAAACCCCGGTATGTGGAGGAGTTATTTAACAGTAGGCTTGGAATAGTTCGAATAGACAGTCCGTGGAAAATTAGCGATCCCGGATATCACCTGACCAAAGAGGAGATCCTGTGTCGTCAATTGGAAAAATCCATGCAGGGGCGGGATGTCCCCTGCGCCGCCATCCGGCGGGCGGAGATCGCATTCATGCGGTCTTCCGGCGCAGGCCGGGTGCTTGCGGCCCGCCGCTTGCAGCAGGCCCATGAGGCGGAAATGGCGGCGGGCCAAACGTTCATGTTGGATTATGTGCTTCTCGCACCTCTGGACCGATACCTGCCCACGCTGGACAAGGCAAGGCAAGGAATGGTGGACGAAAAACCCTCTGGCAAATTGCCGCCTCCCGTTCCGCAGCCGCCTGTTGTGAAACGCGAAGTCGCCGCCCTGGAGGTCGCCCGGATCGTGGATGTGCGCGGCACCATGGCGGACAAGGCCGCCGTGCTCAGCAATCCCTTTGTCGATCCGTTGGATCGCAAGTTGTTGTGGTTCCTGCTCCAATCCGTGCCGGTCTGGAACATTCCATATAGTTGGGTGTCCGTAGAGAACGGCCATGCCATAGAGCGGTTATTCTATGCGGTAAACCGTCCGTGGTTGCTGGCTTTTGATTGCAGCGATGGGAAGTATCGTCAGCAGATTGATCTGGCAGCCAGTCCCGGGTTGTGGCCGCGTGGTTCTCCAAAATCATTGCAATGGGGTTCCATTGAGCCCAGTTGCGGGTGGGGCAGCGTGGAGATGATTGCCAGCGATTCGGCGTTCTTGGTCCACGTGCTGTGGGGCAATAGATCCAACATTCGACCCACACTCGAGTGGCGTCTCAACGCCAACACGGTGGTCCTCATCGACCGGCGGTCCGGCAAGGTCACGGAAGTCCCCGGACTCCCCTTGGATTTCCGTGCGACAGTGACTGGTGCTACTGGTGTGACTCTGTTCGGTGCAGAGTTCTGCAGACCGATCAGCACCTCGATCGGCGATTCTTTCTTTGTCGTCGCCAAGGGAACCCAGCAGATGAACGAGACTGAATGGAATGACTGGATATATCCGCTCTGGCACGTCAAACCGGATGGCACGCTCAAGCAGCTCACCAAGTTCGGGCGGCGTCCGGAACAGTCGCCGTTCGATTCCATGTCTTGGGAGCTTGAGAGCTTGCTGCGCAACGACAATGGATGGCTGGTGGCGACCGCCCACGATCACATTGGGTATTACAATCCCAAGGACGAGGTGTGGGAGCCCGTTGCCGATAGGAATGAAGCGTTGAAACGGGCATGGAAATCCGAGAACGCCAAGATAAAGTCGCTGCAATGCCCGAAGTATATCCTGAAGATGAACGATGGCACGGAGGATGTTGCCATTGATGCGCAGAACCCGAGGGTCGGCCGGTTGGTCGTGGTTCGCAACAACAAGGAGCCGCGGGATCTGCCCGTGATCACCAAGGTCCCGGATTCCTACACTGCCACCTATAACAACATTCCCATTAAGGATATGATCGCCCGCGGACAATATGTCACCATCATCCTGAATCAGACGGAGGAGCATCTCATATTGGGGCTATGCCTCAAGGACACCGCCCGTTATGAATGTGAAAAGCCGCTGCATCGCTGTCTGCCATTCCTGTGGATGTTAGAAAAGAAGCAACTCCGCGAAGCCATCCGCAAATTGGAAAGCGGCGGGCCATGAACCTAAAGAGCTCTGGATTTCATTTGGCATTTTGCAGATCGCGATACGTCTGTTTGACCATGTCGATTTCGCGGGCTGTTTTGGAATCCGGGGCGAGCGTCTTGGCTTCATCCAGAACTTGAATCGCTTCGTCCAGTTTTTTCATCTTGCCGAGGTCGTATGCCTTCCTCAATAAGACACGTTGCTTGTCTTCCGGGAGAAGGTCGGGGTTTTTGGCGAGGATGTTGTCATAAAAGGCCGCTTCGTGCTCTATGATTCCTCCGCTATACAGGAGTGAATTCAGGCGCTTCTCCCGTGCTGCGGCCACCTCGGAGGCGCGTTGCCCGGGATCGAC
>JAPLUJ010000544.1 GCA_026397695.1 Verrucomicrobiota bacterium
ATTGCTGGCAGGGCGATGACGTGGGCGGCTTCGAAAATCCGGGCGGCACTCTTGGCGATGGCCTTGCCGTCACCGGCAATTATCCCGGCAAAGCCCGCACCCCAGATGAACTCCGCGCCGACGCCGCCATGGCGCTCTCGCTCATTCCCGGCACCCACCGCTTCAACTTGCACGCGTTTTACGGCGAATTCGGCGGAAAAAAAGTCGAACGCAACGCCATCGAGCCGCAACATTTCGCGAACTGGATCGCCTGGGCGAAGGCGCTGCGCATCGGGCTGGATTTCAACCCGACCTGTTTTTCCCATCCCTTAGCCGCCAGTGGTTTCACCTTATCGAGCGCGGACAAAACAACGCGTCAGTTCTGGATAGAACATTGCCAGGCCAGCCGCGAGATCGGCGCGGCGATGGGCAAGGCCCTCGGTTCGCCCACGGTGACCAATGTGTGGATTCCCGATGGCATGAAAGACACGCCCGCTGACCGGCGCGGCCCGCGCGAGCGTCTCGCACAATCGTTAGATGAGGTCTTCCACAAAAAACTCAACCCCAAACACAACCTGGATGCGGTCGAGGGCAAGCTCTTCGGCATCGGTGCGGAGAGTTATACCGTGGGCATGCACGAGTTTTATCTCGGCTACGCGGTGCGGCACCAGAAGCTCGTGTGTCTCGACGCCGGGCATTATCACCCGACCGAAAACATGGCCGACAAGATTTCCTCGGTGCTCTGTTATGTGCCGGAGATTCTGCTGCATGTCAGCCGCGGCGTCCGCTGGGATAGCGACCACGTCGTGACCCTGACCGACGAGTTGAGCGCCATCGCGCAGGAACTCGTGCGGGGGAATTATCTCGCCCGCACCCACATCGGCCTGGATTTCTTCGACGCCAGCATCAACCGCATCGCCGCCTGGGTCATCGGCACGCGCAACATGCTCCGCGCACTCTGCATCGCCATGCTCGAACCCCACGCGCAATACCGGCAGTTTGAACGCGCCGGCGATTACACCTCGCGCCTCGCCCTGATGGAAGAAGCCAAGACCTTGCCGTTCGGCGCGGTGTGGGACTACCATTGCCTGCAACAAAACGTGCCGGTCGGGGAAAAATGGCTCGCCGATGTCAAGAGTTATGAGAAAAAAGTTTTGAGCAAGCGCGACGCTAGCTTACATCCAACGCATGCCAATATATGACGAATCCACTCCTCGGTGTCTTGTTCCACTGGCTCGGCGGTCTCGCCTCCGGGAGTTTTTATGTGCCTTACAAGGGGGTGCGGAAATGGTCGTGGGAAACCTTCTGGCTGGCGGGCGGCATATTCAGTTGGCTGATCTGCCCGTGGATCGGCGCGTTCGTGCTGTCGCGGGATTTGCTCGCCGTGCTGCGTGAGACCACGTCCTATACGTTTTGGATGACCTATCTGATGGGAGCGTTGTGGGGCTTGGGCGGCTTGACGTTCGGCCTGACGATGCGCTATCTCGGCATGTCGCTCGGGATGGCGATCGCGCTCGGCTACTGCGCGGCGTTTGGCACGCTGGTGCCGCCGTTGGTGAAAGGCGAATTTGCTGACAAGCTATTAAACCATTCCGGCACCAGCGTGGGTGGTCCGATTGTTCTGATAGGTGTGATTGTTTGTCTGCTGGGAATCGCCATCGGCGGTATCGCCGGGGTGCGCAAGGAAAACGAGATGAGTGGGAAGACATCCACCATTGCGGAGTTCAACCTGTGGAAGGGTCTTGGCATCGCAACGTTCTCCGGGGTGATGAGCTCGTGTTTCTCGTATGGGTTCCAGTTCGGTACCCCTATCAGCGCACTCTCCAAGGCCCACGGCACCGGCCCCTTGTGGGTCGGCTTGCCGGTCATCGTGGTTATTTTGCTAGGCGGACTGACGACAAATTTCATTTGGTGCGTGCTGTTGAACATCAGGAACCGCACGGGCTATCAATATCTCGCGTCGCACGTCCGCGAAGAGCACGCGCATCATGGCGGTCTGGGCAGTGGTGAGCATGGCCCGGCGGAAGCGGCCGCAGCAAGCAGCGGCGCGGCGGATTTGAAGATTCCCGTGCTCGGCAATTGGTTTTTCTGCGCGCTGGCGGGCACCTGCTGGTATTTCCAGTTTTTCTTCTATCAGATGGGCGAAAGCCAGATGGGCAACTACAAATTCTCGAGTTGGACGTTGCACATGGCGAGCATCATCATCTTCAGCACGCTGTGGGGAATTTTCTTCAAGGAGTGGAAGGGCGCACAACCGTTCACCAAAAAACTCGTTGTGCTGATGCTCGCGCTGCTTGTCGGCTCAACGTGCATTATCGGCTGGGGTAACAAACAATCCGAGGACGCCGAAAACGCCCTGAAAGCCAGCGTGGAATCCGTCGCGGCGGACGCGGCGCATCAATTGCAACAATGAAACCGTGCAGCTGAAGGATGAAGCAGAAAGTATATCTCGCAGTGGACCTCGGCGCGGAAAGCGGACGCGTCATCGCCGGCATCTGGAACGGCAAAACACTCCGACTCGATGAGATCCATCGCTTCCCTAACGGGGGCGTGTGGCTCGGTGAGTCGTTGCGCTGGGATGTGATGCGCCTGTGGGCGGAAATCCACCACGGCCTCGCGCTCGCCGGAAAAAAATTCGGCAGGAAGATCGTGTCGGTGGGTGCCGATACCTGGGGTGTGGATTTCGTGTTGCTCGACAAACAGGACGAAATCCTCGGCCAACCGTATCACTACCGGGACGCCCGCACCCGCGGCGCGCTGGAACGTGCCTTCAATAAAGTGCCACGCGCCGACATCTACGCACAGACCGGCATCCAGTTCATGGAGCTGAATTCGCTCTATCAGTTGCTCGCGTGGCAGGAGCATTCACCTGCCATCCTCGACGCGGCGGACACTCTGTTGTTCATGCCGGACTTTGTGCATTGGGCGATGTGCGGCACCAAAAAGGCCGAGTTCACCATCGCTTCGACCTCACAGTGCGTGCATCCACTCAAGCACGATTGGTCGCTGCCGCTGCTGAATAAACTCGGACTGCCAAGCCATTTCCTGCCGACCATCGTGCCGCCGGGCACTATACTCGGCACGCTCCGCAATTCGCTCGCCGAACGCACCGGCCTGGCGGGCGTGAAAGTCGTCGCGCCGCCAGCGCACGACACCGCATCGGCCGTGGCGGGTGTGCCGACGGCGAACACCGGCAGTTCCAACTGGGCATATATCAGTTCCGGCACTTGGTCACTGATGGGCGTGGAAGTGAAGAATGCCGTGCTGTCCGCTCGGGCGTTGGAGTTGAACATGACCAACGAGGGCGGCATCGACGGCACCTATCGCCTGCTCAAAAACATCATGGGCCTGTGGCTGGTGCAGCAGTGCAAACGCTCGTTCGACGCGGCAGGCGGCAACTTTGATTACGCGCAACTCGCGGCGCTCGCGGCGCAGGCGCAGCCGTTCCGATCCATCGTCGATGCCAACGACCCGCGATTCCTCAATCCGCCGGATATGCCCAAGGCGATCCAGGCATTCTGCCGTGCAACAAAACAACCCGTGCCGCAGACGCCGGGCGAACTCGTGCGCTGTGCCTACGAAAGCTTGGCGCTCAAGTATCGTGAAGTGCTCGGCGCACTTGAAGAGTTAACTGGTAATCCGATAGAAGTCATCCACATCGTCGGCGGCGGGTCGCAGAGCCGGTTATTGAATCAATTCACCGCCGATGCGTGCCAGCGGCCGGTGGTTGCCGGTCCGGTGGAAGCCACCGCCATGGGTAATTTGCTCACCCAAATCCGCGCCGACGGCGAACTGGATTCGTTAGGCGGCATGCGGGAAGTCGTTCTCGCTTCCGGTGGGGTGCAACACCATGATCCGGCCGCGTGGAACGAAGCTGCAAATCGTTTTGCCGATTGAAGCCATCACCCTTGAATATCTCACTTTTCATTCCCTGTTTCGTGGACCTGATGTATCCGCAGGTGGGCATCAGCATGGTGCGCATCTTCGAAAAGCTCGGGCACAAGGTTGTGGTACCGAAAGGTCCGGCGTGTTGCGGACAACCGGCGTTCAACACCGGCTATTGGGACCAGAGCCGCGAGATCGCGGTCCAGGTCATGGAATCGCTCAAGGATGCCGAAGTCGTGGTCATCGCCAGCGGTTCATGCGGCGCCATGATGAAGGTGTTCTATCCGGAATTGTTCGCCGGCACGAAATATGAGACGCTGGCCCGCGCGCTCGCCCCCAAGTGTTACGAGTTTGCCGGTTTCCTCGTCAACCGGCTGGGCGTGACCGATCTCGGCGCGAGCTTCCCCCACAAGGTCACGTTCCACGACGGCTGTCACGGCTTGCGCGAGCTGAATAACAAACGCCCGCCGCGCGAATTGCTCGCCAAGGTGAATGGCTTGGAATTGTTAGAGATGGACGCTGCGGAGACGTGCTGCGGATTCGGCGGAACCTTTTCGGCAAAGTTCCCGGCGATCTCCACCGCGATGGGCGAAGTGAAATGCGCATCCGCGCTGGAGACTCAGGCGGAATATGTAGTCTCGTGCGATTCCAGTTGTCTGATGCAGATTCAGGGTCTGGCGGACAAGCGGAAGCTGCCTGTCAAAACAATTCATCTCGCGGAGGTGTTAGTCCAAGCATGAGCACGCCCGCCACGCAATTCAACGCGGACGCCCGGCGGGTGTCGGCGGACTTGCGGCATCGTGGCATTATCCGCACGGCGATGGGCAAATACGAGGTGGTCCGTGACCAGCGCAAGGCGGGGTTTCAGGACTGGCAGGGGGCGCGGGATCTGGCAGCGCGCACAAAGTCCGAAGCCATCAATCATCTCGACACATATCTCGATCAATTCGCCCGGCTGCTCGAAGCACGTGGCACAATCATCCATTGGGCCGGCAATGCCCAACAGGCACGAGACATCATCCTCGGCATCCTGCGCGAAAAAAACGCCAAGGTGATCGTGAAATCCAAGGCGATGACCACCGAGGAAATCCACCTTAACGAAGCCATGGAAAACGCGGGCTGCGAAGTCGTCGAGTCCGTGAGATTCAGGAGACGTTCCAACAGAAATTGCACGATGCCCCCTCTGACAATCCCGAGGAGCTCACGATGGTCGCACGCCGTGTGCTGCGTGAGAAATACCTGCAGGCCGATGTGGGCATTACCGGTGCGAATTTTGCCATCGCCGAGACCGGGATGATTTCCATCACTGAAAACGAAGGCAATGCACGGCTTACGGCCGCCCTGCCGCAAACCATGATCACGATCATCGGGATCGAAAAAATTCTGCCGCGCCTTGAGGATCTTGCGTTGTTCCTGCCGATGCTCGCGGTGATGGGCACCGGCCAGCCGTTGACATGCTATAACTCGCTGTATGGCGGACCGCGCCAGCCGGGCGAGGCCGATGGCCCGGAGGAATTCCACGTGGTTATGTTAGATAACCAGCGCACCACGCTGCTCGCCGATGCCGAACAACGGGATGTGCTCGGCTGCATCCGCTGCGGCGCGTGCCTGAATGTCTGCCCGATCTTCTGCAATGTCGGCGGCCATTCCTACGGCACGGTCTATGGCGGTCCGATCGGCTCGGTCATCACGCCGCACCTGCGCGGACTGCAGGACTGGAAACACCTCAGTTATGCGTCGTCGCTTTGCGGCGCGTGTTCCGAAACCTGCCCGGTGAGGATCGATCTGCACCATCACCTGTTGCAGAACCGGCGCAACGCCTCGCATGCAAAACCTATCATGTGGCAGAAGCTCGCGTTTCACTTGTTCGCAGCGCTCGCCAATCATCCATGGCTGTGGTCGCTGACCACCAAACTCGGGCGCTTGGGACAAAGATTTCATGGGCTGATCAAAGGCAGCGCGGTGGATCCGGCACAGGCGTGGACCAAGACGCGCGAGCTGCCGCCGATTGCCCGGCAGAGTTTCCATGATTGGTGGAAGGGGAGGGGATAATGAGCGAG
>JAPLUJ010000328.1 GCA_026397695.1 Verrucomicrobiota bacterium
CCGCAAGGAACAAATCAGCGTGCGCATCAACGATGGCCCGGGAAACTAACAAAACCACATGGCTCTCAAAAATCCGAGAAATTGGAGGAACTGAACTTGCTCTCCCCTTCGTCGCATTCGAGGTCGTTTAGTGAGGTCTGATCATGGGGGGCGGCGGATTTTTTCCTAACGACTGGAATCTGTCAGAATCTGCTATTTCTGGAAGGATCAAATGATGCGGGAGCGAAGATTTTTTCCAGCAAGGCGTATGTGTTCAGAGGAAATGCTAGGATTTGGGACGGATGGGCGGTGTGGAATCTCAGAGGAAGGGATTGATGACATGGACGGTGTCGTAGGTTTGGCCGTGGTTGAGGTCCTCGGTGTAGAGGGTTTGGCAGCCGAGTTCCTGCGCGGCGGCGAGGATGGCGGCGTCATAAAAGCGGATTTGGTAACGGTGAGAGAGATCAAGGGCCCGGAATACCAGGTTCGGCGTGGGCGAGAACACCGGATAGTTTTCCGCCAACTCCTCAAGCATGACGCGGACCTCAGCGGGTGTGACCCCGAGGCGTTTCTTGCGCAGAGCGGCATCGGCGAATTCCTGCATCACCTGGATGGAGATGGCGAAATCGCAAGAGGCAATCAAGGCGGTGGCTATTGCCCGCTTCGGCGCATCCTCGGCAGCAGCCGAAACCACGTAGAGAAAAACGTTGGTATCAAAAAAGCTGGTGGCGGTCATGAAGTTCTTCGCGGTTCAGAAGTCCGATGGAGTCGGTGTTGCGGCCCTTGCTGAGCGCGGCGATGAGCCGTGCGGCACGTTCGCGCCGTCGGGTATCCTCATGTTTGGGAGGAGTATCAAGCGTGTGGGCGAGCCCCGAGATGACAAGCTCCTTGAACGTGGTCTTGCGTTGGGCCGCCACGATCTTGGCTCGATGCAGGATTTCCTCGGGGAAGTCGATGGTGGTTTTCACGGGCAACATCTACAGTTGTACAGGGATGTTGTCAAGGGTGGATTTTAGAATTTCCTGCAACACTTGATGTGGATCGCGTGGAAATGGCACCAGTCCTTGTTTTTCCCATGACCATTTGGATCAGTCGCATGGTAGCACCTTGAGAGTGAGCGGAGAGAGGGCATGGCGGGAAGGGGAAACGCCGAACCGAGCGAGAAAGGCCGGCGGCGTGGGCCAATGGGATGAGAAAGGGACGGCGCATGCGGCGCGGGCGGAGGGAAGAGGGGGGCAGATGAATAAAAGCTGAAAGTTGAAAGTTGAAAGCTGAACGGGAGAGGGGCAGTGGCAGGACTACGGCGGGACATTGGCGGGCGAGTCTGGAGACTCGCGGTCCTTCCGGTCGATTTGGCGGGTGGTGGGTGGGGAGAGATCAAGGCGGCGGAATTCTTTCTCTAACGGGTGGACTATGGCAGGATCGGTTAGTCCGGGAAGGAGAAAATGCGGAGTGGGGGGCAAAAAAACAGAAAGTTGAAAGCAGAAAGCTGAAATTGTGAAATGAAGAGGGAAACGGGCGCCGGCACGAAGGGAAGAGGAGTTCAAGGCCGGCGGTCGCGATTATTTCGGTTACGAGGACGGATGTTGTAGAAGCCAGTCCTGGGCGGTCATTGCAGGCACCGGGCCATGTTTCTCGAGGCGGGCTTCGGTGATCAGTGTTTTGTCAGCCACATCCGCAGGCAGTGAGATGGAACCCCGCAGCACGCGAACCATCGAGAGAAGTTCCTCGGTGTCAGGCTTCCGCACGGCAGGCGTGACAGGTTGCTGCGGATGATGATGCAGGAATTCGCTCCACGCCTGCCGGATGACCGTGATCGGTGTAGCGGAGACACGATGGGCGTAGCCGTCGATCTCGGCAAAGAGCGGGTCTGGAAGTTCGATGGTTTTGCCCATGTGGATGCAAGGTTGGCTGTTGACGTAGCGGGCGGCTGGAGGGAGTTGTGCTGTTGGAATCGGAACGAACCGTAACCGCGTGCGGCGCTGATTTCGACGCGAATGTTTGGGGTGTTGGGATCCTTCAAAATTACAATTCAGGTGTGCGGGGTCAGTCGCATGGCACCTACCGTCTCCAGCAACCACTGGCGTGACACGCCCTCGCCGGCCCCATCCACTCCGGCCATCCCTACCAACCCCGCCTCCTCTTGCGCCTGCGGATGCGCGGTGTTGTCATCCGCCAAAAACCTGACTATCCTAACTCATAACACTGACCCATCCCTAATCAGCAGTCATGGAATCCAAGCCATCCAACCTTGATGCCCTGCGCATCGACCGCTCAGCCGCACCGCTGAAAGCTCCGGGTGGTGGATTCCGGTGGATTTTGCTATTGCTGTTAGTTGCGGCGGGGTTGGGGGGGTGGTGGTTCACCCGGGCCAGGGAGGTTTCCGTGAAAACGGCCGCGGTGCCGATGCAAGGTCCGGTTGATAAGGGAGGGCGGACCTTGTTGAACGCATCGGGTTACGTGACCACGCGCCTGCAGGCGACGGTTTCCTCGAAAGTCACGGGCAAGGTGGTCGAGATCCTGGTGGAGGAAGGCATGAAGGTGGAAAAAGACCAGATCCTCGCCAAACTCGATGCATCCAACGTGGAAGCCGGATTGCGACGCGCCGAGGCCCAGCTCGAATCCGCGCAACGGATGCTGGCCGAAACCGCGCCAATGGTGAAATACACCGCAACCGAAATGCAACGCCTCACCTCGCTCGGGTCCTCGCGCTCTATCAGCAAATCCGACGTCGACAAGGCCGAGGCCGAGGCGCTGGCCCAACAGGCGAAACTCAAGCGCCAGCAAGCGGATGTCGAAGTGGCGGAGCGGCAGGTGGACGAATACAAGCAGCAGGTGGATGATACGATCATCCGTGCGCCCTTCGCCGGGGTGGTCACGACCAAGGATTCACAACCGGGTGAAATGATATCTCCGATGTCTGCGGGCGGTTTCACGCGGACGGGCATTTGCACCCTGGTGGACATGACATCGTTGGAAATCGAGGTGGATGTGGGCGAGAGTTTCATCAACCGCGTGAAGGAGGACCAAGCGGTCGAGGCGACCTTGGATGCCTATCCGGATTGGAAAATCCCGTGCAAGGTGATTGCCATCATCCCCACCGCCGACCGCCAGAAAGCCACGGTGAAAGTGCGCGTGGCATTCGATCAACTCGACCCGCGCATCCTGCCGCAGATGGGTGTGAAAGTGGCATTTCAAAGCGACTTATCTAACCGATGAATGCATCCAGCCAACCTCTCGTCCACATCAGCAACGTCACCAAGACCTTCAAGCGTGGCTCCGAAGACTTGCACGTTCTAGCAGGTCTGGACCTCGCCGTGCAGGAGGCGGAATTCCTCGCGCTGATGGGGCCGTCCGGTTCGGGCAAGTCCACCCTGCTCAATCTGATTGGCGGACTCGACCGGCCGACATCCGGCATCATCCGGATCGGCGAGGACCGTGTGGACCAGCTTGCCGACCGGCAACAGGCGGTTTGGCGGGCGCGACATATCGGGTTTGTCTTCCAGTTTTACAATCTGTTACCCGCGCTCAGCGCCGGGCGCAATGTCGAGCTGCCGTTGCTCCTAACAGGCTTGGACAAGGCGGACCGCCGGCGGCATGTGGCGGCGGCATTGGCGGCGGTGGGGCTGCCGGATTGCTGGCCGCAATTCCCGCGCACGCTTTCCGGTGGCGAGCAACAACGTGTGGGCATCGCGCGCGCGATCGTCACGGATCCCACGGTGTTGTTATGTGACGAGCCCACCGGCGACCTCGACCGCAAGGCTGGCGATGAAATCCTCACGCTGCTCCAAACACTCAACAAGGACCACGGCAAAACCATCATCATGGTCACCCACGACCCGCATGCCTCCGCCCGCGCCAGCCGCACCGTCTATCTGGACAAAGGCCGGCTGTCTGACCAACCGTCCGCGTAAGCCCACCACCGGCATGAAATTTCTTCCTCTGGTATGGGCGGGCCTGAAACGCAGGAAGCTGCGCACCACGCTCACGTTGCTATCGGTTTTCATCGCGTTCATGCTGTATGCCTTTCTCGGTGCCCTGCGGGAAGCCCTGAGCGGCGGCGTCAGCATGACGGGCCTCGACCGCTTGATCGTGCGCCACAAGGTCTCGCTGATCCAGACTCTGCCGGAAAGTTACAAGGCGCGAATCGAAGCGGTGGGAGGTGTCGCTGCGGTATGCCATCAAACATGGTTCGGCGGGATCTATCAGGACCCGAAAAACTTTTTTCCCAACATGCCGGTCGTGCCCGGGGATTTTCTCGCGATGTTTCCCGAGTTCGTGCTCAGCGACGCGGAAAAGCAGGCGTGGTTGGGCACCCGCACCGGGGCGGTCGTCGGTCGCGTCACGGCGGAGCGCTTCAATTGGCACATCGGCGACCGGATTCCGATCCAATCGCCGATTTGGGGTCAGCCCGCCGGTCAGAGCCAATGGGAATTCGTGATTACAGGCATCTATGAGGGCACGAAAAAAGCGACCGACACCAGCCAGATGTTTTTCCGCTATGATTATTTCGAGGAAGCGCGGCAGCAGATGAAAGGACAGGTTGGTTGGTACACCGTGCGCATAGCCGATCCCGACCAGGCCGCGCAAGTCGCCGCGCAGATCGACGATCAATTCGCCAACTCGCCTTATGAAACGAAAACCGAACCCGAGGGGGCGTTCGCCGCAGGTTTCGCCCAACAGATCGGTGACATCGGTTCGATCGTTATGGCGGTTGTAGGCGCGGTGTTTTTCACCATCCTGTTAGTTGCAGGCAACACCATGGCGCAGTCGGTGCGCGAACGCACCGAGGAGTTGGGTGTGCTCAAGGCGCTGGGTTTTTCCAATAATCTCGTGCTGATCATCGTCTTGCTGGAGTCGTCCTTCATTGCCATCCTCGGTGGCTGCGGCGGGCTGGGCATCGCCTGGTTGATCATCGCCTCCGGCAATCCCATACCCGCTTTGCTGCCGGTGTTTTTCCTGCCGGCTAACAGCATTGTCAGCGGTGTCTTGTGCGCCGTGGTACTCGGGCTCGTGGCCGGCGCGCTGCCCGCCTGGCAGGCGATGCGTTTGAAAATTTCCGCAGCCCTGAGAAGAGGTGGTTAGCATGCATTCATCACCCGCACCATGATCCGTCCCTCGTTGTTATTTTCCGTGGCCCTGTTCAACCTCCGCTCATTGCCCGAGCGCAAGGCGGCGGCGATCACGGCGGCGATCGGCATCGCCGGAGTGGTCGGCGTGCTCGTCGGCGTGCTGGCCATCGCCCAGGGATTCCAACGGGCGATGACGGTTGCCGGCGCGCCCGATGTCGCGGTGGTGCTGCGCAGCGGCGCGGACAGCGAGATGACCAGCGGCCTGAATCGCGCGGACACCCGCATCATCGGCGATGCTCCGGGCGTCGCGCGCAATGCCAACGGCCCTCTAACATCCGCCGAGTTGTTTGTCATCATCAGCCTGCCGAAACGCTCGACCGGGACCGATGCCAACGTGCCGTTGCGCGGTGTCGAGCAAGGCGCGTTCGAAGTGCGTGGCAACATTGAAATCATCCACGGCCGGCGCTTTGCCACCGGGCGCAACGAAGTGATCGTGGGAGCCGGGGCGGCCCATGCGTTTGCCGGTCTCGATGTCGGCCAACACATCAAGGTCGGCCAGAATGCCTGGGACGTCGTCGGGATATTCACGGCTGGCGGGGGCATCGCCGAATCGGAAATCTGGGCCGACACCGCAGTGCTGCAGCCTGCCTATCAGCGCATCGACAGCTTCCAGTCGGTCTCGGTCAAGCTTGCATCCCCAGCCGCCTTCCAAGAGTTCAAAGAATATCTAACCACCCATCCCAAGCTCAGCGTCAAGGTGGTTCGCCAAGCGGAATTTTACGCGGAACAATCCACCGCCGTCACCCGATTCATCACCACGATCGGAGTTTTCATTGCCAGTCTGATGGCGCTGGGCGCGTTGTTCGGGGCGCTCAACACCATGTATA
>JAPLUJ010000744.1 GCA_026397695.1 Verrucomicrobiota bacterium
GTACAGGCGATGGCGGCAATGGCGGCCGGATCGATGGCGCTGTTTTCCAGCACTTCGCGGATGGCGGCGGCGGTGTCCTGCCACATGACGTCGGCGGAGCGCTCCGACCAACCCGGATGGGATTCGATGATGGCGACCTTGCGGGAAGCGGAGGCGACTTCAACGCCGTCACTGCGAAACAGCGCGGCCTTGGACAGGGTGCCGCCGTTGTCGATGCCGAGGAAGTAAGGGGTCATGGCTGTGATTCCTTCCCGTGGGCGGTGGCCGCTGCCGTGTCATCCTTGAAGAGCAGGAGAAACAGCGCGAGAAGCACGACGGTGAGCCCCGTGGTGATGGCCCAGATGGTCTTCCAATCATAGGCCTTCACCGAGTTGACGGTGGTGGTGTAATGATCGATGAGCTCCCCATTGACGAAGTTTCCAACGAGCAGACCGAGGCCGAAGGTGACCAGGAAAATGAAGCCCTGGGCCTGCGCCTGGATTTCCTTGGGCGCCTTGCGGGCAATGTAGATCTGGCCGCCGACGAAGAAGAAGCCGAAGATGATGCCGTGGACGAGGATGCCGACGATGTACAGCGCGTCTAGCTGATAGATGCCGCCGAAATAGAACGCGACATAACGCAGGACGAGGGCGAGCAGGCCGACGGCCATGGCCCATTTGACGCCCATTTTGGTGAGGGCGACGGTGACCATGAGCATGAGGAACATTTCGGCGAACTGTCCCCAGTTCATGGTGATGGTGATATACTTGAATCCTTTGTCTTCGAGAAACACCGAACAATAGGACCAATAAATCGTGAAGGGAATCATGGCGAGGAATGAGACCAGGATGAAGACGGCGAAGTTGCGGTCTTTCATCAGGGCAAGGGCGCGCAAACCCAAAGCATCCATCACCGACATAGGCTGGCCCTTGGCGGGAGGCTCGGTGTTGGGAAGAGTCAAGGCGAGCAGGGCGCTGACCAAGCTAACAGCCGCACCACAGAAGAGCGGAGTCGCGGTGCCGTCGAACCCCGGCATGCCCAGGAACTTGATGGCCACCAGGCTGAAGGCACCCGAGGCCCACCAGCCGATAGAGCCGAAGACCCGGATTTGCGGGAATTTGTCCGACGGTGAATGCGACATGGCGATGGCGCCGGTGAGGCCCCAGGTCGGCATGTAACACAGCATGAAGGCCAGCAGACAGATGAAAACCGTCACCGGTTCACTCTGCATGCCAGCGATGGCCAGAAACACCGCGCCTAGCAGATTAACCACCGCCAGCACCTTCTGGCTGGGAAAGAACCGGTCGGCAATCATGCCGATAATCGGTGAGGCCAAACAGCCAATGGCCATCGAACTGAGGATCAGCGCCTTGAAATTGCCGGCGACGCCGATTTTGTCCAGGTAGGTGGCCAATTGCGACCAGAAGACCGCGAACAGCATGAATTGGAAAAACATCATCAGGCTAAGCCGGATACGCACAGACATGGACATTTCAGTCATGATGGAGGGGCGGGTTATGTATTGATTGTTAGATTGCAGGGAAAAGCCGGGTGGCTTGCTGGATGACTGTTAGTGCATCATCATGCCGCCGGTGGCATCGATGGTGGCGCCGGTGATGTAGGAGGCGGCATCGGACGCGAGGAAGGTGACGATATTGGCGATATCTGCGGGTTCGGCGATCCTGTTGAGCGGGATGCGCGACAGATAGAAGGCGAGGTTGGCATCGAGTTTTTTTATGACCATTTCGGTTTTCACCATGCCCGGGGCGACGGCATTGACATTGATGCCCTCGGGTGCCAATTCCCTGGCGAGTGCGCGGGTCATGGAAACGAGGGCACCCTTGCTGCTATCATAAGGCAGATGGCCGGAGGTGGAGCCGAGGAAAGCCGCCAGAGAGACGATATTGACGATTTTGCCGTGGGCTTGGCGTTGGCGCCAGGAGGTTGCCAGTTCGCGGCACGCGATGAACGCGCCGGTGACATTGACGCGCAAGGTGCGGTCCCACACGTCCCACGAATAACTTTCCATCGGGCCGCCGGGGCACACTGCGGCGTTGTTGACCAGGATGTCGATAGGTCCGAGCTCGGCGGACACGCGCTCAAGCAGGTTAAGGATGGACGCTTCCTCGCCCATGTCGGCTTGCACCGCCACGGCTTTGACGCCGGTGGCCTGCAACTCGGCGGCCAGTTCATCGGCGGCCTCGGGGCTGCTCAGATAGTTGAAGCCGACATGCACGCCTTCGGCGGCGAAATTGCGGCAAATGGCGGCCCCAATGCCGCGCGACCCGCCGGTGACAAGAGCGACTTTTCCTTGAAGATTCAGTTTCATGGGCAATTGCCGGGATGATGTGGTGTTAGATGTTGCACCTGCCGGATGGGAATGGGCAACCCATTTCCGATCGCGTTGGTTTGCGGTAAACCGGTGGATTCTGGCGGCACGCGGTATCGGCATCAAGCCCAATCCGCATCATGGAACGCATCGCTTAGGAGGCTGAGCATGCCCTTTTGGCGGCGACCCATAACTCCTCCATTCGGGTGGCGGTTGCGGTGGCGAGGTCGAGTCCCTGTTGTTGGAGGGCGTGCTCCATGGCGGTGAAGCGGGTTTCAAACTTCTTGTTGGCGGCGGTCATGAGGAGTTCGGGGTCGGTCTTGCGGAAACGCGCGAGATTGACCGCCGAGAAAAGCACATCGCCGAGTTCCTCGTCCACGGCGGCGGCATCACCCGCTTCCACGGCAGCCTCTAACTCCGCGAGTTCTTCGCGAAGTTTGGCCAGCACGCCCGCCTCGTCGGGCCAATCAAAGCCGACTTTGGCCGCCTTTTTCTGGAGTTTGGCGGCCCGCAGCAGGGCCGGCAGGCCCTTGCCTATGCCATGCAGGAACGGCCGGTCTTGGTCACCTTTTTCGCGGCGTTTGATCTGATCCCATTGGTGGAGCACGGCCTCAGGGGTGGCGGCGTGGCTTTGGGCGAAGACGTGTGGATGCCGCCGTATGAGCTTGTCGCTGATGCCGCGGGCCACGTCGTCGAGAGTGAATCGTCCGGACTCCTCGGCGAGTTCGCTGTGGAAGACCACTTGCAGCAGCAAATCCCCCAGTTCCTCCTTCAGATGGTCGGAGTCACCGCGTTGGATGGTATCCACCGTTTCATAGGTCTCTTCGATGAGATGGGGCACCAGCGACGCGTGGGTCTGCTCGGCGTCCCACGGGCAGCCACCCGGCGCGCGCAGGCGGTGCATGATGGCCCGCAACCGGGCGAGTTGCTTCCCGGCCTCGTGGGTTGCGGTCATTTCGGCGTCGGTCATGGGTCGGAGGATTGGCGTTCGGAAGCATGGCGGAGGATGTCGCGCTCGGCTTGGCTGAGGCTTTGGAAACCCTCGCGGGAAATCTTGTCGAGAATCAAGTCCACTGCGGCGAAGCGGTTTTCAAAAGCCTGCGGACGGATGATATCCACTGTCGCTCCACCGCCTAACAAATGCGGATAACGCATCAGGATGAAGCCGAGGATGGCCCCGCCCAAGTGGCCGGCCTCGCCGCCCTCGTTGCCGCCGAGTTTGAGCAGGACGGCGCCCGAGGCAATCACCATCAGGCCGATGGCGAGTTGGCGCATTGACAGCACGATGGGCGGGAAAAGCAAGGCGACGCGTAGATTCGGGGCGATCACGGCCACGCCGATGAAGATGCCGTAGATCCCGGCCGAAGCGCCGATCAACGGGGTCTCGATGCCATCGGGCAGCAGCCCGAGAAACATCAGCAAAGTGAAAAACGCCGCTCCCGCGCTGCCGCATAGCAGATAGAAAAGCAGGAATTTTTTCGATCCCCACCAGTGTTCCATCCACGGTCCGAAGAAGTAGATGCCGATGCAATTGAACAACACATGTCCCAGACTGCCATGCAGAAACTGAAAAGTCACAAACTCCCACAAGCGCAATTCCATCAGCCCGGACTGGATGGTAAATGCCCCCCATGTCACGAGTGGCGGCAGGTGGAATCGATCCACTGGCAAATTCAGGACGGATGGCAGAATCAAGTAGTCCAGGATAAAGATCCCCACGTTGGCGATGAGCAGCCACTTCACGACCGGCGTGAGCCGTGACATGAAGCCACCGCCGCCGCGTCTTTGGTGCCGATGATAATCTCGATCCGCAAGGCTCATCCGGCCCTTGCGTAACACGGCATCGGTCTGTCCGCAAGACCCATAGCCGTCTCGCGGCCTGTACAGTTCCCTGGTAATTTTTTATGAAATTGCCGCTTGACTGCTCCGGATTTTATTTGTAACTACATTAGCGGCACTTCGTTGGGCGCACCCGCAATGAAATGCGGTGGCGAGGTGCCATGAAAATCACCCCAAGGAATCGGGCGGCCTGATCCCCTTACATATCCCATGCAAGCAATCGCGACATCGGGCAAAACCACCCGCATCCGCCATCGCGGCTTCGCCTTGGTGGTGACGCTCAGCCTGATGATTCTGTTGACCATTCTGGCGGTCGGCTTGCTAAGTCTTTCGACACTTGCACTCCACACATCCAGCGAAGCTCAAGCCATGGCCGTGGCACGGGCGAATGCACGCCTGGCGCTGATGCTGGCACTTGGAGACCTGCAACAATCGCTGGGGCCGGACAAAGCGGTTACCGCCACATCCGGGATTCTCCAGAGTCCCGGGAAACCCGGCCTCGCGGGAGTGTGGAGTTCGTGGGACTATGATCCTTCCTCCAGCAACCTGGATTACAACGGTCCTAAAACCCGCACCGCAGCCGATAGTAATGCCATTGGCTTCAGGCGCTGGTTGGTTTCCAGCCCTGACCCGGATGCTGTGACCGTGCGTGATTTCGGCAATACCGCGTGGTCCGGGGATACCATCACGCTGGCGGATAAAGCGACATTCGGCGGTGATTTGCCCGGCGGGCGGCCGATCCTCGCAGGCAAGGTGCCTCTATCAAAAAACGGCAAGGTGCAAGGGGGCTGCGCCTGGCACGTCACGGATGAGTCGGTGAAGGCGCGGATCAATATCTATCGGGATCCCCGTGACCAACCGACTCTCGCCCAACAGTGCGCCTTGCTGGCCGGCCACCGGCCGGATGTCGCAGTCATGGATCAGGCCTTGAAGTTCCTGCCCAAGGATGCGACGCGACCGGAATACACCCAAGCCAAGGAAGGCGCGCCCAAGATCACCAGTCTCGGGCAGGTCGAATTGCTCGGCGACCGGGATACGCCAAAAGAGACTATCAGGAAATTCCGCAACGATGTGACCCCATACTCCTTGGGTGTATTGGCGGATGTACGCAAAGGCGGACTCAAGAGCGACCTGTCATCCATCTTCGAGATGAGCGCCTCAGCAAAGGCCGTCACCCTGCCCCAGGAATATGTGAACAAGGGCTTATACCAATCCACCCACGGAATCACTGGCGTTTCCGAC
>JAPLUJ010000357.1 GCA_026397695.1 Verrucomicrobiota bacterium
ATCCGAGAAATTGGAGGAACTGAACTTGCTCTCCCCTTCGTCGCATTCGAGGTCGTTTAGTGAGGTCTGGCAGTATGACAAGCATTACGATTCCCGCAGGTGTGACGATCATTCAAAATTCTGTATTCGGTAACTGCCCCAGTCTCACGAATGTCACGATTCCTGCAAGCGTCACCAGTATAGGGGATTCCGCGTTCGCCAGTTGCATCGAGCTTGCAAGCGTCACTATTCCCACTGACTTGACAAGCATTGGAAGTTGGGCGTTCAATCGCTGCAGCAGCCTTGCGAGCGTCACCATTGGAAACAAAGTCAACAGTATCGGTTTCGAGGCGTTCTCTTTCTGCACCAGTTTGTCAGCGATTACCGTGGATGCGCTTAACACCACCTATAGCAGCGTGGATGGAGTCCTGTATAACAAGAATCAGACCACGCTCATCCAATGTCCGGGAGGCAAAACGGGCGGCGCTACGATCCCATCCGGTGTGACCAGCATTGGCAGTTCGGCGTTTTCTTCCTGCACCAGTTTGTCAGCGATTACCGTGGATGCGCTTAACACCGCCTATAGCAGTGTGGATGGAGTCTTGTATAACAAGAGTCAGACCACGCTCATCCAATGTCCGGGAGGCAAAGCGGGCGGCGTTACGATCCCATCCAGCGTGACCAGCATCGGCAGTTCGGCGTTCTCTCCCTGCCCCAGTTTGTCAGCGATTACCGTGGATGTGCTTAACACCACCTATAGCAGCGTGGATGGAATTCTGTTCAACAAGACCCTGACCAGACTCATCCAGTGTCCGGGAGGAAAATCAGGCAGTGTGACGATCCCGTCCAGTGTGACCAGTATCGGCATCGGAGCATTTACTAACTGCGCATGTTTAACCAGCGTCACGATTCCCACCAGCATCACTAGCCTCGGAAGTGGGCTGTTCTCCGGCTGCAGTAGCCTGACCAGCGTCACGATCCCTACCGGTGTCACAAGCATCGGAAACTCCGTATTTTCCGGCTGCAGCATGCTTCCGAGCGTCACGATTCCCAGCAGCGTCACAAGCATCGCACACTGGTCATTCTCTGGTTGTAGCAGTCTGACCGAAATTTCGATTCCTGCTAGCGTGACAACCATTGGACACCAAGCGTTCAGTTCTTGCAGTAGCCTGACCGGAGCCTATTTCATGGGTAACGCCCCATCGGTGGTTTCGAGCGCCTTTTATTGGACCGCCAGCGGCTTCACCGTGTATTACTTCAATGGTGCCACGGGTTTCACCTCTCCGCTATGGAACGGTTATCCGGCTGTCAACATGGGCAATTCCTCACCTACGATCCCCTGGTTGCTCTCGAATGGATTTGCCTACAACTCAGACCTGCAAACCGACCCAAACGGGGACGGGGTAAACCTCCTGATGGCGTATGCCCTCAACCTCGACCCGAAGCGAAACCTGAGCAGTAGCATGCCGACTGTGGTGCTCGGAGCGGAAGAAATCAGCATGACGTTTTACGGGGCGAGCCCTGGAGTCACCTATCGAGTGGAGACGAGTGAGAATCTTCAAGACTGGGCAACTGACGGCGTGATTCTGTCAGGAATTGGGACTGACGGCCAACGCACTGCAACGGCAGTTCGGAATTCTTCCCGTAGGTTTTTCCGACTCGTGGTACATGATTAACAGGTTGTCGGCAAAACGTCTCGCGAGGCACCGGCACCAAAGAGCGAAACACGGCCAACTCTGGCCCCGATTTGATTAGATTTGACACTGGGCTTGCCGAAACCTGCGGAATGTAGGAATGTAGGACCAATGAAAAATGACCTTGCAAATTGCCGGGAAATGCGGTCATTCTGACCGTGATGCAGAGTTCTGCCAACCGTTCCGTCAGATGCATGATGCCGACCTGCCATGCGGGCGAGGGCCGGGGTTCAAACCCGCCAAATCCGCGACAGAAAGGCGTCAGATTCCACACGGATTCCACGCAAAATGGCCGTGAACGGTGCGCAAACCTGCGTCTCCAACCAAATAAACAAACGCAAGAATCCCCATGAATACACAGATTGACGCACAATCGGTCCCGCAAGACCAAGATGGCGGAGGGGGTGGGATTCGAACCCACGGGACCTTGCGGCCCTCCGGTTTTCAAGACCGGCGCAATCGACCACTCTACCACCCCTCCTGATTGTACATTTCAAGTTATCTGGGACTAGCGCTTCGCAGCGGATGATGTCTGCATCATGCCGCTCCATGCTGACCAACATAAACACCGTATGAAACAAGAACCAACATCTTGGGAAACCACCACGACCGCCGGACTTTGGGTCCGGCAACCGGGTGGCGGATTCTACGCACGGATCACGCGCGATGGCAAGCGCTCTTGGCGCTCCCACACCCGTGTCAATTTGCACCCACCCCTTTGACGGCCGTGATGAGCGGGACGGTGAAAGATCTAACGGCCATGGCGGGGTTGTCCCGATGCAGTTCCACTTGCTTGACGATGGCAGAGCCGACGATCACGCCATCGGCGGCGGCGGCGACTTTGGCGGCTTGCTCCGGCGTGCTGATGCCGAAGCCGACGCAGACCGGCACGGCGGTATGGGACTGGATGGCGGCGACGAGATCCGCGATGTGGGCGGATGGTCCGCCATGGGCACCGGTCACGCCGGTGCGGGACAGCGCGTAAATGAATCCTTCGGATGACCGGGCCAGCAATTGCAACCGCTCCGGCGGGGTGGTGGGGGCGATCAGGCGGATGTGTTTGAGACCCGCGCCGATGGCGAGGTCGGGGTTGAGCGCGGCTTCGTCGGGCGGCAGATCTAACAGCAGGATGCCATCGGCCCCCGCAGCGGCGGCATCGTGGTGGAATTGTGCAAATCCATAACTGAACACCGGATTCAGATAGGTGAAGAGCACGACGGGCGTCTGGTGCGTGGTGCGGAATGCGCGGATCAAATCCAACGCGCGGTGGGTGGTCATGCCAGCCTTGAGCGCGCGTTCCGCAGCCAATTGATTGACAATGCCATCGGCCAGCGGATCGGAAAACGGCAGCCCCAACTCGAGGACGTCCGCGCCAATATCAGCGAGGGTTTGCATGATTTCTAGCGACTTGTCGAAATCCGGGTCACCGGCGGCGATATAAGCGACAAAGGCCTTCTGTTTGGCCGCGCGCAGTTGCTGGAATGTGTTGGAGAGGCGGTCGGGCATGGGCAGACAGGGATAGTGGATTGTGGATAGTGGATAGTGGATAGTGGATAGAGGAGTTATCCATGATCGGCGATCCACGATCCTCTATCATGTATCTGTGCGAGGATGAATCTAGCGGCAGTGATGGCACCGGCGTTGCGTCCGTGGCGTGCGAGGGCGATTTTCATGGCGCGCCAGCGGGCGGCATGATCGGCGAGAAGCTGGCGAAGCTGGCGGGTGAGGGCCGCGGGTGAGGCGGCCAGCGTGCCGCCGCCGATGGTTTCGAGCAGGCGGAGGTTTCCTTCTTCCTGGCCGGGCACGAGATGGTGGATGAGCATCGGGCAACGGGCGGCGATGGCTTCATGCACGGTGGCTCCGCCGGCCTTGCCGACCACGAGGTGGTGGCTGTTGAGAAGCTGCGGCACCTTGCGTGTCCACCCGAGCAGGCGGACCCGGCCGGGATAGGCATCCTTGATTTCGCGGGCTCCCGCATACAGGCGGCGGACATTGCGCCCGAGCACGATGGTTAGATGCACTGCGGGGGACGCATCTAACAGCGCACGACCGTGCCGCAGGAGCAATGATCGTTGGGCCGTGGGAAAATAGAGCACGCGGAATGGATCGCAGGCATCCTCCTCCGGAACGGGTTCCAATGTTGCAAAGCCGACATACACCGGGAATCCGGTATCGACGATTTTGCCGGCATCCAAACCCTTGTGAATCATCGCATCCCGCGTGAGCGGGTCGGTCACCAACCACCAGTCCGACGGCGCGCGCAGCCAGGCGGCATTGATTTCCATCGAGTCCGTCACCACGGTGAACAGCGGGAGTTTGGTGCCGGTTGCGGCGAAGATCCGGGCGAGGAAATACGGATAGAGCGGGTAGGTGCTGACGATGGCCACAGGTTGGAATTCCGCAATCTGGGATGCCAATGCCCGTTCTGGCAAACGCATCATGGGGCCCCTTTGGCGGCTGAAATCACAACGATCCGAGGAGCGGTAAATCCAGGCCCAGACGCGTGGCAAGCGCGTGGTCGCCAGGCGGTAGCCGCGGCACAAGAGGTCCGTCAAACGCGGCGCTCCCAGCAAACACGGGTCGCTTACCAAGGTGGCGGCACCCTCCATATCGAGCGCAAGTCCCAGATTGCGGGCGGCGCTGTTGTGTCCCTCGCCGAAGGCGGCGGTGACGATCAGGATGCGCGGAGGCTCGGGCATGGCGTTGTGTAACGGAGAATTAACCTGAGACGGGCATTGCGTCGATGGACTTTTGCGTCTTTTCTTACGCCAGTGATGGGACGCGAGAAAAAACCCGTGAAACTGAAGCCGGTTGATGATGATGCCGTCAAGCCGGTGCCCGTGCGTCTTGAAAACCAGGAAACCGAGTGGAAAGAAAAAGCGGGCGAGCCCATTCGCCTCGGGCCCCATGCGCACGAAGCCCATATCAGTCACCGCCTCGATCTGCCCAGCAAGGATGAGGGCGAGTTGCGCACCCACCAGCCGGGAGTCGATGCCATCATCGAAACCGAGGTGGCAACCCCGGAACTTCTCGAGCACAACTGGGGTGAAGCCTCCACCCGTCGACATCCCGTTCCGTGGGGGTGGTTCTTCCTCATCGGTCTGGCCATCAGCGGCACCTTGCTGTGGTCGCTGATGCGGGTGCATACCGCCCGCATCCAAGCCGAACGAATCCGCCTTGAAACGCAATCCACG
>JAPLUJ010000627.1 GCA_026397695.1 Verrucomicrobiota bacterium
CATGCATCTTTCCCTGCTGCCGCAGTACGTCCGTTACGGCTTCCTCGGTGAACTGGACTGGGCCATCGTCGAGGCTGCGGATGTTTCCGTGGATGGCAAAATCCTCCTCACCACCAGCGTCGGCGCCTCCCCCACCTTCCTCTCCCAAGCCAAAAAAATCCTCATCGAGGTCAATCGCCACCATCCCAAGGAACTCCTCGGCTTCCACGATATCTACGAACTCAAAAACCCGCCTAACCGCCGCCCCATCCCGCTCGTCAATCCCGAGGACCGCATCGGAACCCAACGCGTCTGGGTGAACCCCAAAAAAATCGTCGGCATCGTCGCGTCCAACCGCCCCGATGAAGTCAGTAACTTCACCCAACTCAATGACGCCACGCGGAAAATCGGCCAAAACGTCGCCAGCTTCCTCGTCGCCGAACTCAAGGCCGGACGCATCCCGAAATCCTTCCTGCCTATCCAATCCGGCGTCGGCAATGTCGCCAATGCCGTGCTCGGTGCCATGGGCGAACATCCGGACATCCCCCGCTTCCAAATGTATTCGGAAGTCATCCAGGACTCGGTTATAGATCTCATCAAGGCCGACCGCGTCAGCTTCGTGAGCGGCGTCTCACTCACCCTCACCCACCCGGTCTTGCAGGATATATATGCCAATCTGGAATCCTATCAGGGACGCCTCCTCCTCAGACCCCAGGAAATATCTAACAACCCTGAAATCATCCGCCGCCTCGGCATCATTTCGATCAATACCGCCCTCGAAGCGGATATCTTCGGCAACGTCAACAGCACCCACGTCCTCGGTCAGGCCATGATGAACGGCATCGGGGGGTCGGGGGACTTCACCCGCAACGCCTATATCTCCATTTTCACCTGCCCCTCCACTGCCAAGGATGGCAACATCTCCGCCATTGTCCCGATGTGTTCCCACATCGACCACAGCGAACACTCGGTGCAGGTCTTGGTCACCGAGCACGGCGTCGCCGACTTCCGCGGCAAAGCCCCACGTGAACGCGCCGAACTGGTCATCAACCATTGCGTTGACCCCTCCTACCGGGATCTGCTCTGGCGCTATTTCAAACTCACCGAAAACGGCCACACTCCCCAATCGTTCCGCTCCGCCTTCGCCTTCCATGAGAAATTCCTGGAAACCGGCGATATGCGAAATACGCAGTATTGATCTCCAATCTGATATCTGATATCTCCAATCTCCAATCTTCAATCTCCAATCTCCAATCCCCAGCGCACCATGAGTCAGCAGACAGCAGCGGCGCAACTGCTCGCCGGGTTTCCCGGGCATACTTACGAACAATGGCGTCTAGCAGCGGAACAACTGCTCAAAGGTGCCTCCTTCGAGAAACTCCTGGTCAGCAAAACCTACGAAGACATCACCATCCAGCCGATCTATCGGCGCGAGGACATCGCCCATCTGGAACACCCGCAACACTTTCCCGGCGCAGCCTCACTGGTGCGCGGCAGCCAGGCGCAGGGTTTCCTCAAAACCGGCTGGGAAATCTCGCAGGAACTCGTGGCGGATGGCCCGCAACATCTCAACCGCATCGCCCGCGATGGCCTCGCCGGCGGCCAGTCCGAACTCAACATCGTCACACGGCACTGGCTGCATCCGGAGTGCGATGCCGCACCATCCCCAACCCTCACCGACCTGACAACCGCCATGGATGGCATCGACCTCGGCGCCGTTTCGACTTTCTGGCGCTCCGGTCCTGACAGCCTTCCGCTCGCCGCCCTGTTCTTCGCCGCCGCCAAGCAACGCGGACTCGATCCCAAGCACCTGCGCGCGAGCTTCGACAACGACCCGCTCGCGGAACTGGTATCTAACGGAAATATCCGCCAGGATCTGAAAACCCGCTTCGACCACATCGCCGCGCTCACCCGTTATTGCCAATCGCATGCGCCGGCCGTCCGCACGATTGTCGTGCAAGGCGATGTCTATCACAATGCCGGCGCCACCGCCACCCAGGAGCTGGGTTATGTGATCGCCACACTGGTTTGTTATCTCGAGGAAATGAAGGCACGCGGACTGTCACCGGCGGCGGTCCTGCCGCACGTCCGCATGTGTCTGGCCGTCGGCTCGGATTATTTCATGGAAATCTCCAAGATCCGCGCCGCCCGCGCGTTGTGGAGCAAGATCGCCGCCGCCTATGGCGTGACCAACGCCCCGCTGCACATCCACGCCAGCACCTCGAAGTGGAACAAGACAATCTACGACGCCCACACTAACATGCTGCGCGTCACGGCCGAAGCATTCGCCGCGGTGGTCGCCGGCGTGGATAGCCTGCACATCGGTCCATATGATGAGATTTCCGGCAGTACCGACGAGTTCTCGCGCCGCATCGCCCGCAACATCCATCTCATCCTGCGCGACGAATGCGGACTCGCCCGCGTGATCGATCCCGCCGGCGGCTCCACCTACATCGAATGGCTCACCGACCAAATTGCCGTTAGAAGCTGGGAGATCTTCCAGGGCATCGAACAACAAGGCGGCATGCTCGCCTGCCTCGAATCCGGCTCGGTCCAACAAACCGTCGAAGCCGTCCGCAAAGCGAAGTTCCACAGCATTCGTCGCCGCAAGGATAAAATCGTCGGCACTAACATATACCCCGACATCAAGAGCAGAAAACTTGCAATGAAGACCGGCGCTTCATGCCAATTCCCATTCCCCCCCACCAAGGAACCGGACGCCATCGAACCATTCGACCTCGCCACTCTCATCGAACAAGCGATCGCCACGGACCG
>JAPLUJ010000499.1 GCA_026397695.1 Verrucomicrobiota bacterium
TGTCGCGTCAGCGGGGCCGACTGATCCGTTAGAACCGGCGGTGGCGGTGACGTTATATTTGGCGGTGACATCATCGACATAGAAAGGAGACGCGGGCAGGCCTTCGATGTTGTAAAGCATGCCCTGGGTTTGCGGGGTGGCCACGGCCACCGCCGGGTTGGTCCAGCAGGCATAGGCGACTTTTTTCGGGGTGGCGACCGAGGGCGATGTGACCTCGACGGTGTTGCCGTTGATGACGGCGGTGCCGGAATACCAGACGCCGTCCGCACCGGCGATGGAGAACCGCTGAAGGGTGCCGCCGCTGAGGTTCTGGGTGGCGGCATAACCGTTTTTTAATCCGCACATCAGGCCGCTGCCGGTATAGTTGAACGAGCAGGTGATCTTGTTGCCGGAGGCCGTCACATCCCTGAGGATCGGCCCGCTGGGCACCACGCTGGTGCGGCCGTAATCATTTTTAAGCGCCCACAATGCCAGGCGCTCGCCGACATCCAGCTTGTTCTTCGGGTGGATGTCCGCGGCCTCGCCGACATCGATGGTGACAGCCACGCCGGCGTGCGGCAGGCCTAACACATTTGTCTGCTGGATGCGGGTATCCGCCCACGAGTTGCCGGTATCGGGGATGACGCTGGTGGTGATATCGAGCCAGTTGGCGATCTGGACCACATAGAGCGGGAAGTCATCCAGGCCTAACAGCCTCTGCCATCCCTGTTGCAGGGCCTTCTCCTTGAGGTAATAACTGTCGGTGGATTGGCTGGTGGTCTCGCGGTTTTCGCCCTGGTACCAGATCGCGCCTTTGGCGGGCAACGGCGCGTAGGGATAGACCATGCCGTTGAAAAGCGAGAACGGTCCCCATGGCAGGATGCTCTGGCTGTAAAGTGGCGCGATCACCGGGATGTCGGTGCAGCCTTCGGGTGCCAGCCAGGGATCGATGCAGGTCCCGCCCACCGACGTGACAAACAGCCCGATCGGAATCGTCGAACTTTGATCTTGGCAGATCTTTCTGCCGAAATAAAAGGCAACCGCGGAGAAGTTCGCGGCGGTGCTGGGGCTGCATATCGTCCAGTTGCCGGTGATTGCTTTGGTGGGTTCGCCGAGATTGGCCAGCGGCGCGGTGAACGCCCGCATCAGCGGATAGTTGGCCGTGCTCACATCCTCGGTCTGGCGGTTGCAGCTTCCCAAGCCCATCGCCATGTTCGACTGGCCGCTGCAGATCCACACGTCGCCGACCACCACGTTGGTCAGGGTGACGGTGTTGGCACCGGCCTCGGTTGCTGTTAGATTGCCGCCGCTTGCGTTGGTGGTCATGGCATCGAGCATGACCTGCCAATTGCCCGACGCATCCGCGGTGGTGGATTTCGACTGGCTGTTGAAAGCCACGGTGATGGTCTTGCTGGCGGCGGCGGTGCCGGACACGGGGACCGGCTTGCCGCGTTGCAGCACCATGTTGGTGGTGAAGAGTGGCGCGAGAGAGACGGTGGCGGTGGCGGTCGCCAGGGCGGCACCAAAGGACGCGAGGGTGAGGAGGCAGCGTGAGCAGGTCATGGGTTAGTTATATGGGTCGCGGCTGAGGCTTGGGTCGGGTTTGTGGAACATGGGAATGATCGCTGCGGGCGGTGGCTGCGCAAGTGGAATCACTGTCCATTTTGCGAAGCGGGTGTGCAATTTGCGAAACCACCCTGTGGGCGCACCCAACGCGAATGCGCCACCTATGCGAAGAACGGGACGAGACGTCCCTGCTACTTACCATGGGGTAGGTCATCAGCCAGGTCCACACTCTGGCGCGGGCGGTTTGGTAGGCGGCGACGTCGCCAAGGTTCAAGCGGATGAGTTCGTCGAAGAGTTGAAGCGGGCCCGCGACACTGGCGCCGTAGTCCTCGGGCGTGCTGCCGAGTGCACCCGTCTGTGCGTTGGCACGAAATGGCCATGGGGATTGATTCACATTTCCAACCCGGCAGCGCAGAGCAAGAGCATCGGCGCAGGCGATAGCGGCATCACGATACTTGGTAATACCGGTGATCTGATAGAAACGCAGATAGCCATGAAAGCCGAGCTCGCCGATTTTATCCGGCTCCAGAATAACAAGCCGTCGGCGGCGAGGAAGTGGAGCTGCGGATGGAAGAAGAGGTAATCTTGAACCGCGCTGTTTGAACCCGAGCAGCGATTGGGTCACCACCTCCTTGCAGATTTTGACGCAAATGCCGCACTTGATGCATTTATTGCAGTCTATAATAATGGTCGGATGGCGCCTGTCGTAGCCATAATCGCGTTTTTCTCCAACAAACCGCTGCAGGTCGGCTCCGTACTCTTCGCTGTGCCTCTTCAGCCGGCAATGGATCTTGGCACCACAGCTGCACTCGATGCAGCGCCGTCCTTCCTGGGCGATCTCTTCGCGGGTTAAGGTGAGCGAGACTTCGGCAAAGCTGCTCTTTCTATTTTCGATGGAGAGGAACCTCGGTGCCACCCGTTTGACGGGATCGTGATCGTTTAAAAAGACCAGTTGTTCTGGCGACAGCGACCCCCAATGGCCTCTTGAAACGTTGATCTCGTAGACTCTTTGGTACTTTTTGCCTTGGAAAGAGTTAACAATTCCAAGTGCCACAATGCGGCCGGCGGCAACCGCCTCGACGACCGAGGCCGGCCCGCTGACGCAGTCGCCGGCAGCGAAAATCTTCGCTTCAACGCTGTAGTCATCGTTGTCCACAGCGACATTGCCCCAGCGGTCGGATTTCACCCCGTGAGGTAGAACCGTCTTCTGGCCAATTGCCGAAATTACGGTGTCGGCGGCGAGGTCAAATTCCGAGCCGTCGATAACCACAGGCCGCCTGCGCCCCGAGGCGTCCGGCTCGCCCAGCGTCATTTTTTGGCAGGTGAGGATCTTCCTTCCCCCCTCCTGGCGTAGCCGCACGGGTGCGGTGAGAAACTCAAACTGGACACCCTCCTGCTTAGCCTGTTCAACCTCAATCTTTTCTGCCGGCATTTCATGCTCGCTGCGGCGGTAGCAGCAGATGACCTCAGAACTGCCGAGGCGGACGGCGGTGCGGACGCAGTCCATGGCGGTATTGCCGCCGCCGATGACGACGGTCTTTCCCAGCGGATGCCCTTCTCGGCATACTCTTCACCGGCGGTCTGCATCGAACTGGGACTCCATGATCCCACGGTGACGGCGATGGCGTCATAGCGCTGCTTCAGATCCTCGATGGACAGATTTTCACCTAGTTCATTGCCGAAGAAGAAGGCGATACCTCCCATCTTTTCAAAGTGGGCGATCTCTTTGTCTAGTAGTCCCTTGGGCAGGCGAAATTCAGGGATGCCGTAGCGCAGCATGCCGCCAGCTTTGGGCATCTTTTCATAGAGATCGCTACCGACCCCATGGAGTCTTAGGAAGTAGGCGACCGCGAGACCCGCTGGTCCGGCACCGACGATAGCGACCCTTTTCGGGCCAAGCGGCGGAAGCTCCTCGAGATAGCTCTCATAATACAGATCCGCCGCCAGCCTCTTGAAGTCATTGATGGCGACCGGTGCGCCCTTGTCGATGACATTGCGGCGGCAATCCTGTTCACAAAAGCGCGGGCAGACCCGACTGATCGAAATGGGAAGCGGGATTCTCTCCTTGATGATGCGCAGTGCTTCAAGGTGTTGTCCTTGTTTCCCTTGGCGGACATACTCTTCCACTCGGGCGTGTGCCGGGCAGGCGACCGTACAGGGGGCTTCGCAATCACCGGCATGCTCTGAAAGCAGCAGATCAAGAGCACTGCGGCGTATCCCGGCGACCTCGGGCCCCGAGGCGTCGATATCCATGCCGTTGGTTAACTCTGACGAGCAGCTCGGCAAAAATTGTCCTGTCTTATTGTCTTTGACCAGACAGACGAAACACGAAGTCGTTTTGGAAATTTTTTTGTGATGGCACAAAGTTGGGATGCTGATTCCGCGCATCGCGGCGACTTCGAGGATGCTCTTGCCTGCGTCGACATCGCACTCCGCACCATCGATTTTAACGTGTATTTGACGCACAGTCGGCTCCTTTTTTGGTTCTATGGATCGCATCCTTGGAGCATGGGGAAACTCCTCAAGCGCGAAAATATCCATCCGGTCCGCGCTGCCAAGCAGTATCGTTGGAAAATTCTTGCACGCGGTTGTTCCTACTCCGGGTGGCGCATCCATGCGGCATGGCCCGATTACATCCGGCCGGGTTTCGTCTGGGAGTGAATCTGCGCGTGCAGCTTGCAGAGCACGGTACTGCCAGCGATCATTGCTTTTGACTGTTGCGAGGCACGGCGCTAGAACACCTGCGCATGGCGGATTTCCTGACCACGTTGAAGTCGCAACCGTTACTCGCCGACGGCGCGATGGGATCCTACCTGTTTGAGCTGACCGGGCGGCTGTCGGAAGTCAACCATGTGTACGAGGCGTTCAACCTGGAACAACCGGAACTGATTCAAAAAGTCCACCTCGCCTACCTCGCCGCCGGAGCGCGCTGCCTGAAAACCAATACCTTCGGCGCCAACCGCCGGCAATTGTTAGAATACGGGTTGGATGACCGCGTGGCCGCCTTGAACCGGGCCGGCGTGCAAGTGGCGCGCGCGGCCATCAGC
>JAPLUJ010000082.1 GCA_026397695.1 Verrucomicrobiota bacterium
ATTACAAGGCC
Organism: Verrucomicrobiota bacterium; assembly: GCA_026397695.1. Lineage (GTDB taxonomy): Bacteria > Verrucomicrobiota > Verrucomicrobiia > Verrucomicrobiales > Akkermansiaceae > Luteolibacter. The sequence continues at coordinate 12 of JAPLUJ010000082.1, forward strand.
GTCATCAATACAGTCGATGGAACCACCTTGTTCAACACCCTCGAACCGAGTGTGAGCTGGACCGTCGGCGCGAGGAAAAATATCGGCCTTTTCGCCTCGTTGGAATTGCCACTCGATGATACCGGAACCAACTGGATCGCCAAGGTCGGGACGGCTTGGTTTTTCTGATCCAAACGAAATCGCTGTTTTCATTGCCAAGCAACGCCGTTTTGTCCTTGATTGTTAGAGCGTGCAATGCCCCGGAATTTCCGGCCATCAGTTTCCCAGGCTGCGCAGCGGGGCGGGGATGCGGCCACCGCGCCGGATAAAGCGCTCCGCGCCGTCGGGGCAGTTGACTTTCACGATGGTCCCCGATCCGAACAGGCCACCGAAGTCCACCCGCTCGCCGGTGGACTTGCCCGGCACGGGGATGACGCGCACGGCGGTGGTCTTGTTGTTAGTCACGCCGATGGCGGCCTCGTCGAGAATCAGGCCGGCGATGGTTTCCGCCGAGGTGTCGCCGGGCAGCAGGATCATGTCCAGGCCCACCGAACAGACCGCAGTCATGGCCTCGAGTTTCTCCAAGGTGAGCCAACCCTTGGAGACCGCTGCGGAAAGAGCGTGATCTTCCATGACCGGGATAAAGGCACCGGAGAGACCGCCCACGGAACTCGATGCGAAGGCACCGCCCTTCTTGACCGCGTCGTTGAGCAGGGCCACGGCGGCGGTGGTGCCCGGGGCTCCTAACTTGTCGATGCCCATGGCTTGATAAATCTCTCCCACGCTGTCGCCCACACGCGGGGTGGGCGCGAGTGATAGGTCCACGATGCCAAACGGAATGCCTAACCGATTGGCGGCCTCGCGGGCGATCAACTCACCGGCGCGGGTGACGCGATAGGCGGTGTGCTTGACGGTTTCCGCGAGGTCGTCGAGGGTGGATGCGGGGGCGTCGGCGAGGCGGCGCTCGATGGCGCGCTTGACCACGCCCGGCCCGCTGACGCCCACGTTGATCACGGTTTCCGCCTCGCCGCAGCCGAGGAAGGCCCCGGCCATGAACGGGTTGTCCTCCGGGGCGTTGGCAAAGACCACCAGCTTGGCCGCGCCAAACCCCTGGGTCGACGCACTGGCTTCGGCGATGCGCAGGATCGTGGCACTCACGAGATTGACCGCATCGACCTGGATGCCCGCGCGGGTGGTGCCGATGTTGACCGAGGCGCACACGCGTTGGGTGGTGGCAAGGACGCGCGGCAGCGATTCTATCAGGAGTCTCTCGCCGGGGGTGATGCCCTTATGCACCAGCGCCGTAAAGCCACCGATCAGGTCCACCCGCACTTCGGCGGCGGCCTCGTCCAGCGCCTCGCCTAGCAGAATCGCGGCCTCGCCGCCGTGGCCTTCCAGCAGGCGGCTGATCGGTGATACGGCGATGCGCTTGTTGACGATGGCGATGCCGTAGGTGGATGTTAGATCATCGCAGACATCCACCAGGGAGGCGGCCACGCGGCCAATCTTGGCGCGCACTGCCCGCGCCACGGTGCGGATGTTGCGGTCGGCGCAATCGTCAAGGTTGATGCCCAGCGTCACGGCGCGCACATCAAGGTTTTCCTCACGCAGCATGCGCAGGGTTGCTAGAATATCCCGTTCACGTAGCATGGCGTCCCTCCAATATGCTTTTGACCGGGCCGATCTCGCTGGTCGCCCGGAAGATGTTCTCGTGCTGCAGGCTGCAGGTGATTTCCAACGGGGCCAGGGCCGCGCGCAGGACCTCCTGCATGGCGGCCACCGCGACATCGCGGGGCACCGTGAGCACGCCGATATAGGTCACCTGCGGGCCGTCGAAATGATAACTCCAGTCCTCGATGTTGACGCCGTGGTTGGCGAGGCAACCCGTGGCGGCCCTCAAAATGCCGGGACGATCAGGGCCGGCAATGACCAGAATGTAGGTGGTGCCGCCGGTGATCGCGCTTTCCGCTGCCACGGGCGCGTACGGACGCACGACGATGGATGCCTCGCCAGGCGGGAAATTAGCCGTCACCGCCGCATGCAGCTTGGCGGCGGTGGCTCCGGTCGCGAAGGTGGCTGTTAGGATGATCGAGAAGTAGCCCTCCACGACCGTTTGCCGGATGCCGTTGATATTACCGCCCTGATCGGTGATCGCCGACGTGATGGCGCACATGATGCCCGGGTGGTCGGCGACCAGGATCGACAAGACGAATTTGACTTCTTTTTCCATTAATATGCAGTGCTCGCTTTTCTTCGGCGGCCGATCAAGGCGCATCCGACTCCCGGAAACAAACGCGAAATGCGGGCGGTTGCCGATTTTTTGGCGGTTGTGCGGGGATGTCAGCCAAAGCGGCGTGGCGCTTCGCTTCCCGCCGCACTCCATACCTAAGCTTCTCCTTGAAAGATCCGAATGCCCGCCAAACTCCGCGCTTCTCATCGCGGCCCGGCTGGGTTTCAATGATCGCACCCACCCGATGACCGAGAATTTTTACCAACAAACCACTTTGGCACCGGCCACGGCGTTCGATGTTTCGCTGCGTCCGCCGGCGTTTTCCGAGTTCATTGGGCAGGAAAAGGTGAAGGAGCGGTTGCTGCTGATGTTGGAGGCGGCCAAGCGGCGCGGCGATGTGCTCGACCACGTCCTGTTGTCCG
>JAPLUJ010000314.1 GCA_026397695.1 Verrucomicrobiota bacterium
GCCTTACCCGGGTGATCGGAAGAGGCATGGCGCGGATCGCCGTCCATGTGCATTCATAGAGCTTGCCTACGGCTTCCTGCGCATCATCGGCAAGCGGCGTGTCGCAGACAAATTTGAAATGCTTGGTTTGATAGATGGTTTTGCCCGCATTGTCTTTTCTGGCTTTTACCTCTTTGAGTTTGAAGTCTTTGGGACCAGGGATGATTTCAGGCCATTTGTCCGGGTTGTCGATGCCGGAGTCCTCCAAGTCGGCCTTTCTTTTCAGGAATGCAATGTCGTCGGGACAGAGTTTTTCCATGGCCACGGGGACTTGCTGGCCGTTGCTGAGCTGGAGTGTCACGGTGTTCCCAACAAAGCTTACGAGGTCCGCGCTGATGGTTTTGCCATCCTTGCTGGTCCATGTGCGGGCAGCAAGCGGGAGACTTGCCAGCAGCAGGAATGTTAGAAACGTCTGGATTTGCATGGGTGCGTGGAAATGCCAATGGATCCAATGGCGGGTGTCCAGACAAATCAAGACCGGAGTAAAGCCACGGCACGCGGCGTGGGTGCGACTACCCGTTATTCTAACTGAATTCCCACCGGGCAGTGGTCGGACCCGTGAACCTGCGGCAGGATATCCGCCGCGACAACGCGATGCATGAACGGCGTGGAGACCCCGAAATAATCGATTCTCCACCCGACATTCTTCTGGCGGGCGCCGCCGCGGTACGACCACCATGTATAGGCGGCGGTTTGGTCCGGATGGAAATGCCGGTAGGCGTCCACAAACCCGGCATCTAACAATTTTGTGAAGCTCGCACGTTCCTCATCGGAGAATCCCGGGCTGCGGCGGTTTTCACGCGGGCGTGCGAGGTCGATCTCCTGGTGGGCGACGTTCAGGTCGCCACAGAAAACCACGGGTTTGTGGCGGGCTGCATGGGCGACATGAGTGCGGAACACCTCATCCCAGGTCAGCCGATAAGGCAGCCGCCGCAGTTCGTCCTGGGCGTTCGGGGTGTACACATTGACGAGGATGAAATCCGCATATTCCAGGGTGAGCACGCGGCCCTCATGGTCGTGGTCGGCGTGGCCGAGTCCCACTCTAACGTCCAGCGGTGATTCGCGCGTAAACACGGCAACGCCCGAATAGCCGGGCTTATCCGCGGAATTCCAAAACGAGTGGTAGCCGGCCAATTCCAAGGGGAGTTGTACTTGTTCGGGGCGGGCTTTGGTTTCCTGCAGGCAGAGGATGTCGGGTTTGTCGGTGGCGATAAATTCGCCGAACCCCTTGCCGAGCACCGCACGAATCCCGTTCACATTCCACGACAGCAATTTCATCTTTGTTAGGGCGGAACGGGAGGGATTCGAACCCTCGGTAGCGTTACCACTACGCTCCCTTAGCAAGGGAGTGCTTTCGACCACTCAGCCACCGTTCCTGGATGCGGGTCACGAGGTTTCAATCATAGGTCGGCAGGGACGTCAACCCCGGGAGATGGATTCTGCGACAATTCGGCGTTTTCGGGCGGATCTGCCGGATCTGCCGGATGGGAAGGATGGGAAGGATGGGAAGGATCGGATGAGGATTCATCGGCGGAGCTTTCCTCGGATGAGGGTTCCTCAGAGGAGTTCTCATCCGCAGCAGCGTCGTCGGGGGATTTGGGTTTTCCGGATTTCTTCTTATGGGTTTTATTAGTCTTGAGCGTGGCGGTTGGATCGGGCGTCGGGGGTTCCCGGACCTCCTGCACGGAAAGGGTATCGTCAGTGAAGAGCAGGATGTGGCCCTGATGGAGCAGCCAGAAGAGATCCGCAGCAAACTCCGATGGCGGCGCCGTGCCACCTTCCGGCAAGACGGCTTTCCAAAGACCTTCAAGTTTTGCGGGTTTGTTCGCGCGGATCCACGCGACCATGATGCCGGGGCGTTCGGCGAGGATGGCACCGACTGGCAGCGGGTGGGGCCGGGCCGGGCCTGTTAGAAGTTTCCCTTGGCGTTTGAAAACCGGCAGGTGTTCGGCCTCGATGGCGCGGCACACCGAGGGGATCAGGATCGCCGGATGATTGCGAGCGTGGTTGCCGGATAGTTTCAGGGAAGTCATCAGCGAGGGTGACAAGTGAGATGGGGCAATGGAGGCCAGGACTTCGGTATAGCGGACCTCGGCAAAGGCGCGCTCGACACAGCGTGCGGCCAGCGTGCGTTCGGCTTCGCTTCGCTCGTCGATCCAGGCGTCATCCGCATCGTCCTTGATCCGCCAATGGGTCTTTTGTTTCATGGTTTCCAACCACGCATTCACGGCATCCTCGCCACGTTCGGTGCGGACCTTGGCGGAATACACGGCGAATGGCATGTGAGGAAATCGTTCGCGGTGGAGGCGGCGCAGATTCACCTGATAGGCATGGAAATTCGGCGGGCCGAGCCAAGCGCCGGAGATCCCGCAGCGTGCGACCGACTGGAAGTTGCCGGTGGGGGGATCGACTTCGATGGTTTCCTCTTCGATGAACTGTTTGCGTAAATCCGACTGCCACAAGTGGCGGATGGCCTCCTCGCGGGTGAGAAAAACGCATTCATCGATCTTGCCGCGCCACAACGGTGGATGCGGATCAGGGGCTTCGAAGACCGCGCGGCAGCGGGCACGTTCGGCGAGCAGGATTTTGGCGACGTCGTAAAGCGGATAGACACGTGCCACATGTTGGATTTCCTTGCCGATAAGATGGACGGCTTGCGGATCGGGGATGAGCGTCACGCGCACGCCTTCGGCGGGTGGGGCCTCCTCGATGCGCGGCGGGCCGTCGCGGCGCTCATCGGGTTTCCCGCCGCGATCCTGAAACGTGCGGTTACCTCCATCACGGCCGCGCGCGCCACCTCTACGGTCATCACTTCTACGGTCATCGCCTCTGCGGTTGTCGCCTCCGCGGTTGTCGGATCCGCGGTCATCGCCTCGGCGGTTGTCGCGGCGGGGTGGGCGATCCTCGGATGGGAAATCGTGTTTTGGCGTGGTCTCTTGCGGGCCGCCGGTGGCACGTGCCCATGATGGACCGAGTGCAAAACTGGACAAGAGGCTGCTCAATGGATCGTTATCGGAATCGCTCACGGGCTGAAGACTAAAGAATGATTTTGAAAATGACAAACTCCGCGTTGAGTCATTTTTGTGGGCTGGAGAGGGTGGTTAGCAGTGCGAGAATGCGACGTGTCGCGCCGGCATGACGGACGAGGAGTTGGGCGGCGTTGCGGGTCATGGTGATAATGGCGTTGTAAAGTCCGGATTGATCGACAACGCGGAGGCATCCGTGCGCATGGGTGAGACGGTTGGCCAACGGCTCGAAGTTTTCCATGTGGGGGCCGCAGATCACGGGTTTGCCGGCGAGAATGGCCTCGGCGGGATTCTGCCCGCCATGGGCGAAGAAACTCTTGCCGATGATCACCACGTCGGCGTGGGCCGTCCAATCGCGCAGTTCACCGGTGGAATCGATGACAAACACATGAGGGCGATCATCGGACGACGCGAGCTTGGCAAGCGATGGAAACTGCGACCGCATCACCACCCTGAAGCCGGCAAGTTCCAGATCGTTTTGCACAGCGGCGCGGCGCTCCGCGTGGCGCGGCACGATCACGGGCAACGCGTTTGGCACGGCGTCACGGATGGCGGATGCGATCCACGCGTCTTCCCCGGCATGGGTGCTCGCGGCGAGGATGACCGGGCGCTGCTTGCCGAAAGCATCGAGCATGTCTTGGAAATCCGGTCGTTTCGCGGGTCGCGGGCCGTCACCGGGATCAAACTTGAGACTGCCGGTGTGATGAATTCGTTGCGGGTCCACGCCGAGGTTCCGCCAGATTTCCGCGTCCTCGGGTTCCTGGATGGCGACCGCATCTAACAGCGAGAAAACCGGGCGCACCCACGCGGCGAAGCGCCGGTAGCGGCGTGCCGACTGAGGGGACATGCGTGCGTTGACGAGGGCGACCGGAATCCGGCGGTTCCGGCAAGCGAGTAACAGATAGGGCCATGCCTCGCCCTCGATCAGGACGATTTGCGACGGTTCGAAGCGCTTGCAATAACGCCGGACCATCGATGGGAAATCAAGTGGCGCATAGGTGACCCGCAGTTCCATGATGCCTGCGGCGCTTGCCACGGCGTGGCCGGTGGCGGTGCCGGTGGCAAGCACGAAACGCTGATCGGGTTCGCGCACCAGCCATGCGCGGATGAGTTTCAGGGCGAGCAGGGATTCCCCCACACTGATGGCGTGGATGTGCACCGCGCCTTTGGGTTCGTTGTCGCATGCCGTTGGGTAAACCGCCACCCGTTCACCGAGGCGCGTGCCGAAGCCGCCGCGCCGCAACATTTTCACCAGCCAGCCGGGAAAGGCCGCCATGAACAGCAGCGGCAGCAACAACCGGTATAACAGCAGGGCGGGAAACAAGCGCATCGCGGCATACCATAGGCGGCCATTCGCGACAGGTAAAGCAGGATGGCTCAAGACCTGCCTGTCGGACCAGGCATGCGGAAAAAAATTGGCAAGGGTTTTGGGATAAGGCGGGGTATCACAGGTGCAGGACACCATGAAACCGCTCGACAATGAACGATGCCCAATTGGATCAACTGCTCAAGGATGCATGCCCCCCCGTGGCACCTCCTCAAGATTTCCAGCGCGATGTCTGGTTGCGCATTGCCGCGACTGAAACCATTGGATGGAAACCCCGCGTGGCTCTTATCCTGGAGCGCTTTCTCGGTGTCTTCACCCTGCCGCCGGTCGCCGTGGCCACCTGCACCGCGATGGTGGCGCTCGGCGCATGGTGCGGCTTGCAACCGGATCACTCTACCCCGTCCGGTGATGTCGCCTACATTCAGTCTGTTAGCCCGTTCGCCCATCACCGCCGAAAAAAGGACTCATGGTGATCATCCTGGCAGCGGCAATCGGCATCGCCGCATATCAGATCACGCGTACCCACCAGCAGTCGGAGCACAAGGAAGTGCTGCTGGATGCCATGCCGGAACTGGCGTGGCTGCGTGGCGAGTTGAAGTTGACCGACGCCCAATTCGCAAAAGCCAGCGCACTGCACGCCGCCTACCGACCGAAGTGTGCGGCGATGTGCCGCAGCATCGCGCAGGCCCAGGCCAGACTCGAGACCTTGGCAAGAGGCGGGCGCGGAATGTCGCCGGAACTCGCGGAAGCCATCCGCGAGCACGCCCGCGTGCAGGCGGAATGCCAACAGAAAATGCTCGAGCATCTCTATCAGACGGCGGACCTGCTGGATGACAGGCAGGCGGCCAAATATCTCGAAACGGTGCTTCCCCACGCGCTGGACTCGAGCGGTGGCGGCACGGTTAGTTGCCATCGTGATTAGCCCGCATCCCCGCAACATATCATGGATGCCACCGATTCCGCATTGATGTCACGCCTCGCCGCCGGCGATGACCTCGCGCTCAACATCCTGATGACGCGCTGGAGCGGGCGGGTGGTGGGCTTTATCTATCGGATGACCGGGCGGCACGAAACCGCAGCGGACCTGGCACAGGAAACCTTCGTTAAACTCTATCAGGCCCGCACACGCTACCGTCCTCAGGATTCATTCAGTACTTATCTCTTTGCCATCGCGGTGAACCTTGCCAGGAACCACGCCCGCTGGCAGGCGCGTCACCCTTCGGTTTCCCTGGATGCCACGGGTCCGGATGGCACGTGGATTCTCCCCGAACCCGCTGACCCGCACCAAACACCCGCCGAACTCGCTCTCTCGCGGGAAAAATCCGCAGAGGTGAACCGCGCCATTCTTGCGCTCCCGTTGGAATTGCGGGAAGCGCTCACGCTCTTCATCCACGAGGGCATGAGTTATGCCGGGATCGCGGAACTTTGCCGCTGCAGCCCCAAGGCCGTGGAAACCCGCATTTACCGCGCCCGCCAAATCCTCAAGGAACAACTCAAGGACCTGCGCTGATTTGTCAAGGGTTTGCCGCCCATCCGGGTTATATACCCATGTGATGTGGCCGCTCCAGTGTTTACCGCAACTAAAACGGTGCATCGGTACGAAACAACCGGCACATGCAAACCAGCTATCTAACACAAATACCCGGTGTTTCACATGAAAACCATGATGCATATTTTCACCGGATGCTGGATTTTCTCCCGCATTTTGCCGGTGCAGGCGTCCCATACATTGGATGACGATTTCCTGTCCCGCCTGCGGACCGAAGCCGCGCATGCCCACCCGGCAGCCGTGGCCGCCAAACAGCGCGCCGCCGCCACCGGGCAGGACGTGCGTGCCGTCCGCTTGTGGGATGACCCGATGGTCGGCCTGGGATTCATGGCCGCCGATACCTTGATGCGTGCGGATCAGGGGGATCTGCTTTTCGGAGTCGAACAAAAACTGCCCAAACCCGGCCTGTTCGATGCCCAACGCCGCAAGGCCGAAGGCATGCATCGCGCCGCAGTGGAGAATGCCCGCAGCTCGACCCTCGCCAGCGGCGCGGAAGCCGCTAGAAATGCCATCGAACTCGCCCTCGCAGATGAATCGATCACACTCCAACAGACGCAAATCACCTGGCTCACCACCATGGTGGCAAACGCCCGGCAAATGGCCGCCGCTCCAATGGGCTCCAGTATCGACGCGCTGCGCATGGAAACCGAACTGGCGAAAGAACAGCAGATGTTAGACGCCGCCCGCCGGAGCCGCGAGGGTTTCGCCCGCAAGCTCAATCTAACACTCGGTCGCCCGCTGGACGCGCCGTGGCCCGAGCTGAAACTCCCCGCCACGCCACCACCGGTGCCGGTCGCCCTAACGGAGATCGCGCGCATTGGGCATGCCAACCCGAAACTGCGTGCCATGCAGGAAATGGCCGGTGCCGCCAGCGCGGAAACCCGCATGGCGGATCGCGAACGCCTGCCAGAAGTGTCCGTTGGAATCGACACCAGGACTTACTCGGGCGGCGATTGGCGCAGCACCATGGTGGGCGTGAAAATGAGTCTGCCGTGGTTCAATGAGGGATCCTATCAAGCCAGAATCTCCGCTGCCCAAAACCGCGAACTGGCGGCCGCACGCGATGTCGAAACCATGCGCCGTGAGATCGCGGCGATGGTTCTAACCGCCGCCACTGAAGCCGCCAACGCCGCTGCCCAAGCCCGTGCTTATGCCGGCGAGGTCCATGACAAGGCCCAGCAAACCACCCAGACCATCGAAGCCGCATGGATCAGCTCCAAAGCCCCGCTCACCGATCTGCTCGATGCCTCGCGCACGCTCTTTGCCATCCATCTCGAAGAACGCCGCTTCATCGCCATGGAACAAGCCGCGCTCGAAGAACTCCACACCCTCGTCCCACCCCGCTGATACCATGAAAACATTCCTCACCATTTTTCTAACAACAATATTCACGGTCTCCGCGACATGGCTGGCCCTGCGGAAATACAACCTCGCGCCGGTACCAGCCGCCGCCAAGGGCGAACACAAGGTGCTTTTCTATCAGTGCGCCATGCACCCGCAGGTCACCAGCGACAGACCCGGCCGCTGCACGATCTGCGGCATGGAACTCACTCCGATCAATGAGGGGGGCACGGCCTCCATGGAATCCGGCGGCGGCAATCCCGTCACCCTCACCCAGAACCAGATCCAAGTACTGCATGTGCAAACCGCCGCCGCGAAAACCCGCCCGCTGGTACGTACGCTGCGGGTCTCCGGTAATATCGCTGAAAACTCCATGCGCCACCGCGTGCTGTCCTCCTACGTGGAAGGACGGATCGACAAGCTGCATGTGAACTACATCGGAGCCGAGGTATTGGAAAACCAGCCACTCGCCGAGTTCTACAGCCCGACCTTGCTTCAGGCGGAGCGTGAATACCGCCAACTCGGCGGTGAACTACGCAACAACACCGCGCTGCGACTTCGCCAGATGGGGCTCACATCTGCCCAGATCGAAGGCCTGGAGCATAAACCCGTCGATCTGCTCACCTCACAGATTCTTTCCCCTATCAGTGGCACCGTCGTTGCACAAGCGGTTTACGAGGGCCAGTATGTCGGGGCCGGCGAGCGGCTCTTCGAACTCGCGGATTTCTCCACCATGTGGTTCATGTTCCGTGCCTATGAGCAGGATATGCCGTGGATCAAACCCGGACTTTCCGTTAGCGTAACCACCCCGTCGCTGCCGGAGAAAACCTTTGCCGGGAAAATCACCTTCATTGATCCCAACTTCGACGAAGCCACTCGTTCGACCAACGTGCGCGTTGCACTGCCCAACCCAATCGTCAACGGCAAACGCGAACTTCTCAACCGTCTCTACGCCGACGGAATGGTGGAACTTGAAGCCCCGTCCGTGCTGACGGTTCCGCGTTCGGCGGTGATAGAGACTGGTCCTGAAGCCGTGGTTTACATTGATCAAAATGGTGGAGGGTATGCACACACGGTGCTGCAAACCGGACGTCGCGGAGATACCCATGTGGAGGTTCTATCAGGACTCAAGGAGGGAGACGCGGTAGTCACCAACGGCAATCTGCTGATCGACGGCCAGGCGGAAATGAATCGCGCGTTCATGACACCCGCTGCACCCGTGGTGGTGGCAGCCACTCAAACCGACTTGAGCGAGGCACAGCAAAAATCCATCACTGCATTCATCAAAGTCGCCGATGCCATGGCCGCCGCGCTTGGCGCGGATGACCTAACATCATTCAACACCGCCAGCGCGCCCGCGATGACAACGACGGAAGCCATGGTGGAACTCCTGCGGCCTAACATGAAAAACCTCGACGATCTCGACAAGGCCCGGCATTTCCATGGCTATCAGGAATTGAAAAGCGCGCGGGTCGCATTCCACCCATTCTCGGTGGCCGCCACCGCAGCGCTCGCTCCCTTGCGCAAAACCCGCGGCATGCCGGACTTCCAGGTTTACGAATGTGGCATGGTCAACCAGGCCATTCCCGGCGCACCCAAAAAAGCCCGCTGGATCCAGACCGGTGGCCGTGAAATGCGCAACCCGTTTTTCGGCAAGGAGATGGCGGATTGCGGCGAGGAAATCAAACCCTAACTTCATGATAGAAAAAATCATTGAATGGAGTCTGCGGAACCGCTTCCTGGTCATTTGCGGGGCGCTTATGCTGATCGCGCTGGGCATCCGCGCCATCCGCCTCACCCCGGTGGACGCCATTCCGGACCTCACCGAAAACCAGGTGCTCGTCTATGCCGATTGGATGGGCCGCAGCCCGCAAGAGGTGGAGGACCAAGTGACTTACCCGCTCACCTCCGGTTTGCAGGGGCTCGCCGGGGTGAAGGAAGTGCGCGCCACCTCGATGTTCGGATTCTCCCTGGCGACCATCATCTTCGAGGACAAAATCGACACCTACTTCGCCCGGACGCGGGTGTTAGAGAGGCTGAATTTCCTTCAGGGATCAATGCCCGAGGGTGTGAAGGTGCAACTCGGTCCTGATGCCTCGGGCCTAGGCTGGGTCTATCAGTATTATCTCCGCGTCGATCCGGAAAAAGCCACTGACGGTGGCTACGATCTCGCGCACCTCCGCTCGCTTCAGGATTGGCATGTCCGCTATCAACTTGCCAGCGTGCAGGGCGTCGCCGAAGTCGCCAGCATCGGCGGCTTTGTCAAACAATATCAGATAGAGCTGTCATCTGGCAAGATGCGCGCCGCCAACGTCACCATGATGGAGGTGTTGACCGCCGTGCAAAACGCCAACCTCAACGTCGGCGGCAAAACCGTCGAGGAAAACGGCGCGGAGTTCGTGTTGCGCGGCATCGGACTGGTTACCAGCCCGGAGGATCTCGAACTTGTCACGGTCAAGGCGGTGGCGGGCACCCCGATCTATCTGAAAGACATCGCCACCATCCAGATCGGCGGAGACTACCGCCGCGGCGCGCTCGACCTCAACGGCCAGGAAGTCGTCGGCGGAACCGTGGTGATGCGCAGCGGTGAGAATGCCAAAGCCGTCATCGAACGGGTGAAGGAAAAAATCGCTGAGATCGCCGCCAGCCTGCCTCCTGGGGTCACCATCCGGGCGTTCTACGACCGCAGCGAATTGATTGACCGCACCATCGACACGCTGAAGCACGCGCTCATCGAGGAAATCATCTTGGTCACGCTGGCCCATGTGATATTCCTGTGGCATTTCCGCAGCATTCTCATTGTCACGCTGCCCTTGCCGGTTTCAATACTGATATCTTTTCTGTTGATGAAGGAATTCGGCATTACCAGCAACATCATGTCGCTCACCGGCATCGCCATCGCCATCGGCGTGCTGGTGGATGCAGCCATCGTGGTGACCGAAAACGTCATCCGCCACTGCGAAAAAGCCGAGGACGAAAAAGGCAGTCTCCTCACTCGTCCCGAGACTTGGGACACCACGCTTGCCGCCTGCAAACAAGTCGGACGTCCGATTTTCTTCGCGATGGCCATCATCATTCTCGCCTTCGTGCCGGTCTTCGCACTCACCGGACAGGAAGGCAAATTGTTCCATCCGCTGGCCTTCACCAAGACCTTCGCGATGATTGGCTCCACCCTGCTGGCAGTGTCGCTGGTGCCCGTTCTCTGTTCGCTGTTAGTCCGCGGGCCGTTCCATGCGGAGGACAAGAACATCGTGATGAAATTGCTGCTGCGCATCTATGAACCGTCCCTCGATTTTGCACTCAACCACCGCAAAACAATTATAGCCGCCGCTACGGTGATTCTCGTCAGCGCCATCCTAACAGCCTTCGGCGCGCCACGCACCGTGGTGAAACGACTCCGTGACGCCGGTCACCCGCAACTGGCGGCCATGGTCACCGGGTTTGGCCGGGAATTCATGCCACCACTCAATGAGGGCAGCCTGCTCTATATGCCCGTGATGATGCCAAAAACCGGATTCAAGGAGATTCAGCGCGTGATGTCATGGCAGGACAAGGTCATCGCCGCCACCCCCGAGGTGGCAACCGTGGCCGGTAAACTGGGGCGCTTCGAAACCGCCACCGACCCCGCCCCCACTGAGATGTTAGAAACCACCATCATGCTCAAACCGGAATATCTTCCTAACCGATGGTTCGGAGTGAAGCGCAATCCGGCCTGGCGCGAGGGCATGACCCTGGAAAAACTCAAGGCCGAGCTCACCGAAAAGATGAAGCAGGTTCCCGGCTATGTCCCGGCGCTGCTCCAGCCGATAGAAAACCGCATCCTCATGCTTTATACCGGCATCCGCGCCCAGGTCGGCGTGAAAATCTACGGCGACAACCTCGATGCGCTCCAACGCAAGGCCTTCGAAATCGAAAAACTCATCAGCGGTATCGACGGCGCAACGGGCGTCTCGCCATCCCGCATCCAGGGTAAGCCCTATCTGAATATCGAGGTCGACCGCCCCGCCATGGCCCGCTACGGGTTGAGCGTTAAGGACGTGCTCGATGCCGTGGAAATCTCCATCGGCGGCAAGAATGTCAGCACCACCATCGAAGGCCGCAAGCGCTTCCCCATCCAGATCCGCGTCGAACGCGGCGAACGCGACGACATCGACAAACTCAGCCGCATCCTGATCGCCGCCAAACCCGGCATGAGCCCGCCGGACACCAGCCCGCAAGCCGGTGGTATGGGCGGCGGCAGCCCCACAACCGCACCGGCCCGGGTGGCCGGCGGAGATAATTCCAACTTTCCATTTATTCCGTTAGGCATGGTCGCCAAAATCACCCGCGGGCTGGGCGCGAATGAAATCGCCTCGGAGAACGGCCGGCTCCGGTCGTACGTGCAGGCCAATGTCCAGGACCGCGACCTCGGCGGCTTCGTCCATGAAGTGGAGCAAAAACTCAAGGCGGTCGATTGGCAGGGCATGACCTACAAACTTACCGGCGAATACGAAAACCAACGCCGCTTCGTGCAAACCATGCAGCTTGTTTTCCCGCTGGTGCTGCTGGTGATCTTCGTGCTGCTCTACATCGTCTATCACAGCGCGTTGGAGGCCGCCCACGTGATGCTCGCGGTGCCCTTCGCATTGAGCGGAGGGGTGCTTCTGCAAAAGTTGCTAGTGTATAACTTCAACGGTGCCGTGTGGGTGGGATACATCGCGCTGTTTGGCACCGCCGTGCAAACCGGGGTGGTGATGGTCGTCTATCTGGAGGAAACCGTGAAGGCCCGCATGATCGAAAAAGGCATCGCTTTCACCCGCGCCGACCTCATGCAGGCCGTCAAGGACGGCGCCCGCCTCCGCCTGCGTCCCAAAATCATGACCGTGGCCACCATCGTCGCCAGCCTGATGCCCATCATGTGGAGCCACCGCCAGGGCGCCGAAGTCATGAAACCCCTGGCCACCCCGGTCATCGGCGGTATGATTTCCAGCCTGCTGCACATCCTCATCGTCACGCCGGTGATCTTCCTATGGCTGCGCGAACACGAGTTCACCCGCACCCGGCGTGACGCGGAATCCAATGCCCGTGAATAAGGGGGCGGACGTCTCGTCCAATACTGTCAGTTATGGTAATGCGGCGGCGGGAGTGAAAAGAGGCGACGGGCGTTCGGCGAGCTCAGCCGAGCCGCAGCATGCCCGCCGGCACGGTGGCCCGCGCATTCTGCCCGGAGCCTTCAGCAACAAAACCCCACGGCGGATTTTTGCACGGTAGTTGAGGTAGGTGTTTGTATCCCGAAGGGATTGCGTCCTTCAGCCCTGGGTTGGCCCGCAGGGCCTACCCAGGGAATATCCGTCCGAAGGATCCGAACCACAACGTGGTTCCGTCCGGCGAGGGGCCTCAAGCCGGAGATGCTTGTTAGTCCGTCCCGTTGGTGGAATCGTCCCGGGGTAGCCGTCTAGCGACGGCAACCCCGGACTGAAGGAATTAACGCCGTTGGCGTAACAAATTGAGATGGCTGCTGGTTGCGTCCGTGCAAAAATCCGCCGTAACAAAACCCTGTGCTAACCTGACAGTATTGGACGTCTTGTTCGCATTGGCGTTATGGATTGGCGGGACTCGTGGACCAACATCAGCTAAATTGGCAGGTTGGGCATAAGACCTACTGGAATTCGGAATGTTCAATAGGGCCTAATTATCATGTCGGTTGCAACATAAGCGCTATACCCCATATATAGGTTTATTGGAATTCCAACTAATGCCCTGACGAATAGGCCGATCCGTCCTATCCACCGAACCTTAGAAATATTGACCAAGCTTGCTGTGCTCAACACCACACCGAATCCATGAATAAGTGTGAATGCTATGAAGATTCCGGCAAGTAGTGTATTCGATATCGGCGCATCAAATAGAGCAAACTCAAGGAGCGAGATAATAATGGCGATCGATACGCCGATCCAGGATGCCAAATATAGTCGTCGTGTTCTTCTCTCCGTATCCATACGAGTTTGTGGAAGTTTGCTCTCTATTTTATATGCGAACAGTGGTGTTGTGCCTCTGTGTTTTTGATCAGATCAAACACACAGAGATTGTTACAGGTGGGACACCTCCCGGAAGGACAGCTTGGGCATATAGGCTCTCATGGGTGAGGGGATAGAATTGCGTTTGTTCAATGTCAATGTCGTATTTTTTGTAGGCGAATGCAGCGCAGGGCATTTGCTTGGCAGAGTCATATTCCGGGGAAGACGTGGTGGAGGTAGAAACGGCAGCTTCGAATATCCGGATTTTATTCCGTGCCATCACCGGTTCCGGCAGCGTAGGATGCGCGCATGCCGTTTCGTAATTTGGGACTTGAGGACGGGATTCTGCGTGCCATCCAGCAAGCAGGGTATGTCAGGCCGACGCCGGTTCAGGCGGCGTGCATTCCCAAGGTGTTGCAGGCGCACGATGTGATTGCCATTGCCCAGACCGGCACCGGCAAGACCGCGGCGTTTGTGCTGCCGATGCTCCACCGTCTTTCCCAGTGCCACCGTCAGGGCCAACTGCGCGGCATCAAGGCACTCATCCTCGCCCCCACCCGCGAACTCGCGGTCCAGATCGTGGACAACATCCGGGCCTGCGGCCAGCACCTCCCGATCCGCACCGCCGCCATCTACGGTGGGGTCGATGATGCAGCCCAAATCAAGGCCTTGCACAAGGGCGTCCATATCATCGTCGCAACCCCCGGTAGATTGTTAGATCTGCTGGGACGTCACAAGCTCGATTTCAACCTGCTGGAAATCCTCGTCCTCGATGAGGCGGACCGGATGTTGCACATGGGTTTCCGGCCGGACATTGAGACCATCGTCGGCACCTTGCCCAAACGCCGGCAAACCCTCATGTTCTCCGCCACCCTTTCCAAAGAGATCGAGTCGCTGGCGCGCCGGTTTCTATATCAGCCGCAAATGGTCCAGATCGGCAAACGATCAATCCCCGCAGACACCGTAACCCAGTGCGTCTATGAGGTGCCCGCACACTTGAAAAACGCCCTCTTGCTAGAACTCCTCCGGCAGGCCGAATTCAAAAGAGTTCTCGTCTTCACCCGCATGAAAGACGGCGCGGATCGACTCACGAATTTTCTCAAACTCGCCCAAGTGAAAGTCGCCAAGCTCCACTCCAGCCGCTCGCAGGACCAACGGCTCCAGGCCCTCCAGGATTTCAAGGACGGCAAAGCCCAGGTCCTCGTCGCCACGGATATCGTGGCGCGGGGCATCGATATCGATGGCGTCACCCACGTCGTCAACTATGATTTTCCGGTCAACCCGGAGGACTACGTGCATCGCATCGGCCGCGCCGGACGGGCCGCCGCCCGGGGCGACGCCATCAGCTTCGTCCCCAAACAAGATCTCAACTTGTTAGACATGCTCGAACTTTTCATCGGCCAACGGCTTGCTAGAAAGCGTCTGGCAGGATTCAACTACCACGCCCCGATCCCCGCTCCAGCGCCCGGTGAAAAACCGCCGCGCCGCGACTGGCGGAAACGCACCC
>JAPLUJ010000445.1 GCA_026397695.1 Verrucomicrobiota bacterium
AGTTGCATTTTTCTCCAAGATTCACATTTGAAAGGCGGTGCACGATGGCAAAAAACCCCTTTCTACCGAAATGACGGAAATCGAGCATTCTGCATATAAGGTATCCCGGTCGTGGATCCTTGTCGCTGGAGATGACGAGTTCAAAGATTTCCTCCAAAGTGACGGAGTCCTTGTCCTTCCAATGCCACTTGCACAAGTTGTTCGTCGCTGCCACCGAAAACCCCAACGCCAATAACAACTTTTTCTTCGGCCATTTTCTCGTCATATCGTCGGCCACAGCCAACTCTGCCAATATATCTATAGTGACGCATTCATCCTTCATCATTCAACCTTTTTCCTTTCTATCTAAAGTCGCGCTGGCCTTTTTTAACGAATTCCGGGAAGCGGTCGAGGATGAAGTCGAGGCGTGGGGGGATTTCCTGGGAGTCGCGGTTGGCGATGAACCATTTGAAGGCGGCCTCGATGGCGGCGGGGTTGTGGTGGTTGAGGATGTCAAGTGCCTTGACGGTGAGGGTGGCCTGCCACTCGGCGGAGGCGGGTTTCTGGCGGTGCAGGACATTGCAGACCTGGTGGATGAAGAGCAGCGCGGCTGTGAAGACCGTGGCTCGCGCAGGCGGGGTTGCGATGCGCGGGTTGGGTGTAAGGATGAACAGGTGACTTGCATTTTCTAGGCTGCAAACCCAGACTCCGGCGAAGCCATGAGTGACGAGCCACTGCCCAAATCCGAAATGATCCTCTACCAGACGGAGGATGGCCGCACGCGCGTGCAGTGCCGATTTGAGAACGAGACGGTTTGGCTGACGCAGGCACTCATGGCGGAGCTGTTCGAGACGACTCCGCAGAACGTGACCCTCCACTTGCGAAGCATTTTTGCCGAGGGCGAACTGGTCGAGGCGGCAACTTGTAAGGATTACTTACAAGTTCGATTGGAAGGCGGGCGTGAGGTTTCCCGGAAGCTCCGCCATTACCGGTTGGAGGTCATTCTGGCGGTGGGTTTCCGCGTTCGCAGTCATCGCGGCACACAGTTCCGCCAGTGGGCCATCGGGCGTTTGAGCGAGTATTTGGTGAAGGGCTTCACGATGGACGACGAGCGGCTGAAGAATCCGCCCGGCAAAGGCCAAAAGGATTACTTCGACGAGCAACTGGAGCGCATCCGCGACATCCGCTCCTCCGAACGGCGCTTCTACCAGAAAGTGCTGGATATTTACGCGACGAGTGTGGACTACACGCCGAACACGGAGATGACCCAGCAGTTCTTCGCCACGGTGCAGAACAAGATGCACTGGGCGGCGCACGGGCAGACGGCGGCGGAAGTGATTCATGCGCGGGTGGATGCGCAAAAGCCCTTCATGGGCCTACAGACGACGCGGCCCGGTGGAATCATCCGTAAAGAGGACGTGACCATCGCCAAGAACTACCTCGATGGTGAAGAACTCGGCACGCTGAACCGGATCGTGAACGCCTACATCGAATTTGCGGAGCTGCGGGCACTGCAACGCAAGGTGATGACCATGCGCGACTGGATCACCAAGCTGGATGATTTCCTGAAACTCTCCGAGCATGAGTTACTGGACCACGCGGGCAGGATTTCCGCCGAGCAGGCGAAGATGAAGGCGGAACTGGAATACGATTGCTATCGGGCGTTCGTGGATTCGCAGCCACGTCTTGTAGATTTGGATTTCGAGAAGGCTGCGTCGAAATTGAAGAAACTGCCGAAGCCGAAAAAACCCAAGTCACCGCGATGAATCCCAGGGAGGTGGGGGACATGGCAGGAAAGTTAGATGTTATTGGTTAGAAGTTATTCGTTGGAAGAAGAGAAGAGGCGGGCAGGATGCCCGCTGCACGGTCTGGGGCAGGATGCCCGAGCCACTTTCCGGGAGTATCCATATCTAGCGGAAATCGCGCTGGCCTTTTTTAACGAATTCATCAAAGCGGTCGAGGATGAAGTCGAGGCGTGGGGGGATTTCCTGGGAGTCGCGGGTGGAATCCATGAGGCGACGGAGCTGGACGAAGGTGCGCATGGATGGCGATGTTCACCTCGACGGCGCGCCGGGAGCGCAGTACGCTGGAGAGCATGGCCACGCCCTGCTCGGTGAAGGCGTAGGGGAGGTAACGTCGGCCGCCCCTCTCGTCTTTTGATTGTGAGCTTGCTGTTGAACTCGTCACGGTTTGTGATGAGTTATCGTCCGGTGGAGAGGTTTTTGAGATGCCAATTTGGCATCTCAAAGCAGTCGCTTGGACATTGGTGGAGATTGCGACCTGCTGGATGTCTGAGAGAGGGCGACACGGATTAGAACTAGAGATTCAGGCGAAATGCTGTTCCAGGGCATGAATCAATTCATGCAAGTCGGTTTGCGCGGTTTTCCAAACCTGGTCAATATCCACATCGCTGCCCGGTTTGGCCTCGCCGCGCGCCACGGAACCGAACAGATCCACCCGTGCAACGTTGCCGCCTTCGCAAGCGGCACGCACGACGGACTGGATTTCATCCAGCGGCGGCGGTGCTGTCAGCGTCGGAGTCATGCAGTATCCATAGCCGGTTCTGAATGACCGGGCAAGCGGCAAAAAAGGATGAAGGATGATGACAAGGCAGAAGACCGCGCGAGTTGTTCTCAATGGCCAGCGACGAGTGGCTGGTGCGCATCCGCGACATCGCGTTGATGGAGAAGGCGTTTTGGCGCAAGCTAGCCAAAAGAATCCCGCAATTCTTTTTCTTGCATTCCCAATGCGTAACCGCTAATTTTCCGGCAGATTGATTTATTTCAATCAAAAGTCCGATGTCAATTCTCCTCTATCTGCTTCCCCTCGGGTTGATTTTCGATTTGGTCGGGTATTTGCCCCCGGCGGCACGGTTGTATTTGTTATACGGTTTGCTGGCGCTGCCGCTGTGCCTCAAGCCGTCGAAGCAGGCGGGATGGCTGGCGCTGGGACTCGGGTTGGTCATGGTGTTGCGAGCCGCCTTGCCCGTGCCGGCGGTGGCGGAGACGGCGTTGTTTCTGGGGATCCATCTGGCGATTTGGACGGTCATGGCACCGGTCCCGCGGGCGCTGCGGTTGGGGGTGGTGGCCTACGCGTTCGTGCATCTGTTCCTGTTCGTATCGCCGCTGGGGCATCCCGCGCTTGAAGCGATGACTGCGGCGGGCAACCGTGTCTCACAATGGATCGCCGACCAGCCATTCCATCTGGGTCCTACCTATCAGAATCTCGGCAGCTTCCTGCTGTTTCTGGTGCTATCAATCTTCAGTTGGGACGGATCGAGGGTGGCCCCGCTGCGCACCGCGAGTTTCGTATTGGTCGCCATCCTGCTCAACGCGCTGGCCGCAGTGCTGCTGATCGACCGGGTGGATTTTTCCGCTGATGTCGCCTGGACGCTGAAGTTCAGGGATGCCTTCGGATTCGCGGAGTTATGGAAGCGCATGCTGGGCATGGCGGTGATTGTGTTCCCGGTGTTCCTGTTTCTGGCTCATCTTGCCGCCTATCTGATTCTCCATTATACCAGGGCACCGCAGTCTAACGACAACTCCGCCCCACTGCCGGGATGGGCCGCGCTGCGGGATGAACTGGCGCCCGGCAAGCGGCAGATCGCGGTGGCCGCAGTGGCCGCCTTGGCG
The DNA here is from genome assembly GCA_026397695.1 of Verrucomicrobiota bacterium. GTDB lineage: Bacteria > Verrucomicrobiota > Verrucomicrobiia > Verrucomicrobiales > Akkermansiaceae > Luteolibacter. The sequence goes on from JAPLUJ010000445.1 coordinate 3,612, forward strand.
GTGCTGGCAGTGGTTCCACCGACGACATGGAGTCTCCCGGATACCGGCGATTTCATTTTTGTGGACAAGGGGGTGGTGAGTTTCACCAAGCCCGATTACACGCGTTATGGCGAGTCGGCCGGCGGGATGTTCGGGATGTTTCCCGAATACGTGCGTCTGTTTGGTTCCAAGTCGG
>JAPLUJ010000126.1 GCA_026397695.1 Verrucomicrobiota bacterium
AACAGGCGAGGACGCCCGTTGGCCCTGACAGCCGGGACGGCTATCCTCCCCTCGGAGATACGAGATCGAGGATCGAGGATCGTGGATCGTGGATCGAAGATCATCCACTATCCTCAATCCTCAATCCTCAATCCTCAATCCTCAATCCTCAATCCTCAATCCTCAATCCTCAATCTCTTCACCCATGACCCATCAACTCGTGACCCGTGACCTCCTCTTCCGCATCCCTTGGCGATCTTTGATGGCGACTTGGCGGTTAATCCATGCGGTGAAGAAAGCCGAAGAATTCTCTTGCGGAAACGGCGCGGGGTCGATAGATGGGGATTGTCTGACGCCGCTTTACGTCGGCGATGGACGAGACCGCACTTCCGGGTCGGGTTTGCCCCCTGATACACGCCGCGTCGTGTAACATCCCCCAAATCCGACCGGTCGCTGATTAACACTGTGGTGCAAGAACTGAACAGGAGAACGAAATGAGACACATTTTAATGCTGATGATCGTGATTTTGGGTGCAATGTCTAGTTTGCCTGCCCATGCCGAAGAAACAAAGTCTGGACAAGCCGCCGAAATGAACCGGTGGACAGCAGAAAAGGCAAACCAATGGTACGGCAAACAGCCCTGGCTGGTTGGCTGCAACTTCATTCCCAGCACTGCGATCAACCAGCTTGAAATGTGGCAAAGCGACACATTCGACCCCGCTAGCATCGACAGAGAACTGAAGTGGGCGTCTGATCTCGGGATGAATACGGTCAGGGTTTATCTCCATGACATGGCATGGGATGCGGATGCCAAGGGGTTCAAGAATCGTATCGAAGAGTTCCTTGGCATAACTGAGAAGTACGGAATTAGAACCATGTTCGTGCTTTTCGACGACTGCTGGAGCGGCAACCCGAAAATTGGCAAGCAGCCGGAGCCGGTCCCCAGCGTCCATAATTCCGGCTGGTTGCAGAGTCCCGGCAAGTCGGTTGTCAACAATCCCGAGTCTTGGCCTCGGCTGGAGCGGTACGTGAAAGATGTCATCGGCACGTTCGCTCGGGACAAACGCATCCTCTTGTGGGACTTGTACAATGAGCCAGGCAATAGCGGCCAGGAAAGCAGATCACTACCCCTCCTGAAGAAGGCATTTGAGTGGGCCCGTGCTGCCAATCCAGACCAACCGCTCAGTGCGGGGATATGGTTCGGGAATCGGGAACTGAACGACTTCCAGCTTGCCGCATCCGATGTCATTACGTTCCACAACTACCATGATGCGGGTAAGCTTTCGGCAGAGATTCGCGATTTGAAAAAGCACGGCCGCGCGGTGATCTGCACGGAATGGCTGCGGCGTGGTCACAGCGAGGTAAATGCGTGCCTGCCTATCTTCAAGAAAGAGAATGTCGGCTGCTACAACTGGGGGCTCGTTTCCGGCAAGACTCAGACGATCTACGCATGGGGCACCAAAAAGGATGCTCCCGAGCCGCAACGTTGGTTTCATGATCTGTTGCGGAAAGACGGCTCTCCTTTTGATCCCAAGGAAACCGCCTTGTTCAGGGAAATTACGCGCAGAAAATGAGTGCCCGATGATTCTTGCACAACCAAGCCTTTGAGGCGACCCTTGACACCGGAGAAGATCCGGGAAGGTGGTCGCTCACCGATCTCCGTTCTTCGCGCTCGACTACTGGCTCGCCGTTCACTACACCCCGGTCATGCGGTTATTCGACACGCTGACCCGGACCGAACGCGCGTTGCGCCCGATGGATGGCTCGACCTATCGGTTTTACTGTTGTGGTCCCACCGTTTACGGGCCGGCGCACATTGGGAACTTCCGCACCTTCGTGTTGCAGGACGTGCTGCGCCGCACCTTGGAAACCGGCGGCACCCGCACCCTCCATGTTCGCAATATCACCGACGTGGACGACAAAACCATCCGCGATGCCCACAAGGCCGGCCAGTCTCTAGCAGATTTCACTGCGACATGGACGGCGCAATTCCATGCCGACTGCGCGAAACTCGGCATGTTGCCGCCGCACATCGAGCCGGGAGCGGTCGCTCACATTCCACAGCAAATCGCCATGATCGGGGTGTTAATCGCGAAAGGCCACGCTTATCTATCCGACGATGCTTCGGTCTATTTCAAAATCGCCTCATTTCCCGGCTACGGCAAACTCTCGCGGCTCGACCATCGTGAATTGAATCTCGGAAAAACCCAGAACACCCGCGCGAACGCCGATGAATACGAGAAGGACAGCGTTGCCGACTTCGTGTTATGGAAAGCCCGCCGCCCGGATGACGGGGCCAACTATTGGCCGTCACCGTGGGGCGATGGCCGCCCCGGCTGGCACCTCGAGTGCTCGGCGATGATCCACGAATACCTCGGCGCTTCGTTCGACCTCCACTCGGGCGGCGTCGATCTGGTTTTCCCCCACCATGAAAACGAAATCGCCCAGAGCGCGTGTGCCTGTGGCGGGCATTTCGCCGCACACTGGTTCCACCTCGCCCACCTGCTCGTCGATGGCGGGAAAATGTCGAAATCCCTCGGCAATCTTTATACTCTATCGGATCTTGAAAGCCGCGGCTTCTCACCGATGGAAGTCCGCTATGTCCTGCTCGGCGGTCACTATCGGAAGTCGTTGAATTTCACCCTCGATTCGCTAACAGCAGCACGCGAGGCCCTCGCCAAACTCGCCAAGGGTGCCCGCGCCATGGCCGCCAACATGGACTCCGACACGCTGTTGGATTCCGCCACCGGGTTCGGACCGTTCCAAGCCGCTTGGGACAGCCTCAACGACGACCTCAACACGCCGGCCGCGCTCGGCGGGCTTTTCGTCGGGCTGCGCGAGGCGTCCTCCCGAACAGGCAAGGACGCCGCCGTCGCCCTCGTTGGATTCAAGCGCCTGCTGCACGCACTAGGTCTGATTCTGCCCGATGAGGTTCCCACCGGGTCCGCTGAGATCCCGCAAGCGATCCGCGATCTGGCAGAAACCCGCTGGCAAGCCCGCCTGGCCAAAAACTGGGCGCTGTCCGACACCCTGCGTGCCGAAC
>JAPLUJ010000261.1 GCA_026397695.1 Verrucomicrobiota bacterium
GCATCTGCATTGTGAGCAGTCACTGCGGCGCAATGGCGGACCCACCCTCCCGGGTAATCACGGTGGCCCGAGGCCGAGCCGCCCTACCTTTTGTTGGGCCAGTCGTCGTCTGGCGGCGAGGGACAGGCGGTGCATTTCCAACTCCCATGGATCGGTGAAGCGAGGGGTGATATGGCGGGCTGGATTGCCGCCTACGATCATGTATGGCGGAACGTCCTTGGTGACCACCGACCCTGAGGCGACGATGCATCCCTCACCGAGAGTCACGCCACTCAGAATGATCGCACCATAGCCGATCCACACATCGTCACCGACCACGACTTTCAGGCCGAGGCCTTTCCAGTCGTAGTCCTCGTCACGAATTTCCGTCGCCTGACGGGTAGGGGTTCCGAGTTGCTGATAGTTGTGGTCATAGCGTCCGACGAAGGCCACCCGGTTCGCCATAATGACGCTGTGGCCGATCTCCGCATCGCATTCGATCTGGGACTCGCGCCCGATATAACAATTGGTGCCGATGCTCAGATGGGACTTTGCCCAAAGCACGACATCACGGCCGGCATGGAAGCCGTGGCCGATGTCATAGCGCCGCCATGTGACCTTGCGCAGCCACTGGTTGCGCAGCATCTTGAGGATGCGGACGAGCCTGCGAATCGTGCGTTTCATTTCCGGTGTTGCGGTGACCGCTGCGCGTTTCGGTGTTTCGGTGGGCCTGCGGCCCGGTGTTTCGGTGCCGCTGTGCGGTCGGTGGTTCAGTAGGACAGTAAAACAAGAGAGAAAGAGTCAGTACGGAGCAGTTGATCCTTTCACATTCACCGAAGCACCGAAGCACTGCGTGCCTACGGCACAACCGAAGCACCGCCCTACCTCACCACGCTGCGGACGATTTCAACAAAGCGCTCGCGCCATTCATCCGGCGAGGCATGCTCTAACAACCACCGGTGTCCCGCATGTCCCATTTCGGCACGCCTGACCACTCCCTGCGCTTCGAGTCGTTCCACATCGTCCGCCAATTGTTCCGCATTCCCTGGATCGTGGAGGAAACCGGTCACCTCTCCGAAAACGGTTTCGGTCAGGCCACCGCTGCGGGCGGCCAGAACCGGGCGGGCGGCATCGTAGGCTTCGTGGACAATGAGACCAAGGGGTTCCCACCAGATGGAGGGGGCTATCAGTCCCCGGCAACTGCGCGTGAGATCATCCTTAAGTTGACCTGACACGAAACCCACACAGGCGACCCGGCGCATGCCATTCGCCCTGGCGTGGATCCTGGCTTCTTCAGGCCCGCTGCCCGCAATGATCAACTGGGGACAGGCCTGGCCGAGTCGCTTCTCTAACAGCGCCCATGCGGCCAGCAGGGTACCAATGCCCTTTTCAGGAACCAAACGACCGAGGAAAAGGTAATGTTTTCCTTCGGCTATGTGATTGGAACCAGAACTTACCTGCCAGCAGTGCCTTAGCGTGGTGATGCGATCCAGCGGAATTCCCGCCTCAACAAACTTGTCGCGCATGAAATCGGAAATCGCAATCCATTGTTTCACCACGTCCAGAGTGCCGTTGCGAAGCAACCGTTTATGATAGAGCGCAAGCAGGAACGAACGCAGGAAGGATCGTTCCCATGCCCTGCCTAACACTTCTGGCCAAGGATTGCCCCGCAGGGCCGCGGAATTCACTTTGCCGTGCAACCACATCGTGCCGGAAGGACTGAAAGGCCGGAAGTTGTGAATATATTGGACCACCGGCAATCCCAGATTCCCGGCCTCCTCATACATGCCGAGGGAAGCCACCGGAATGAGGTTGTGGAATAGCAGCGCGTCCGGCCTCGCCGTCGTCACCTCGTCTTGCAAACGCTGTCGGGCATGCGGGTGGTTCCACAGCATCACTGCCTGTTTGAAGCGGGATGGCGCCCCGCGCCCCATCCAAGCTCCGCTGTGAAACCGGAGATCGTCGATGGAAAACGAACTTCCGCCGAGCCGAAGCATCTGGTTCACCCACACCTCCTCGCCGCCAGGCTCAAGGTATTGGTTGAAAACTTGCAGAATATGCATGGGAGCCGGGGGTTAGGTGCTTCGGTTGCCGCTGCGCGGCGCGGTGGTTCGGTGAGTCAGTTAGAGATAAAGGGTCGGTTGTTTCACACGTTGCTTTCGCTCTTCATTCTCTGAGAGGCTCCGGGCAGCATGCCCGGGCCACCTGTGGCGCGGGCATGCTGCCCGCCGCCTTCTTTCTGCCCAGCTCCTGCATTGACTAAGTAAACAGTAACGGGCATTCTTCCCGCCGCCTTTGGATCGCAGATCCTTGCCTTTTCAAGGCAGCCTCTTACCGACTTACCGACTTACTGAAACACTGACCGCGCAGTGGCACCTAAACGCCGAGCGGCGCAGCCGCAACCGACCCTCACTGCTACGGCACAGCCGCTAACTGGCATGGCCACCGGCAAACACCGGATGATCTCAATTCTCATTGGTCTCTTCGTCGGAATGCCTCTAGTGAGTCCGAATGCACCTCAACAAGATCAGCCTCCGAGAGCAAACTAGAAATCCGCGGCCAAAGGCGAAGCAACAGGCTTTCCAAATCTCTTTTACGGATGTTACCTAATCGAATCCAAATCACCTTGGGTGGTGGTCCCTCGAGCATAAGGCGATCAAAGAAATCCGTGTCCCTGGTGAGTATCGTCCAATTCCGTTCACGAGCATGTTGCCAAA
>JAPLUJ010000403.1 GCA_026397695.1 Verrucomicrobiota bacterium
AAGGGTTCAATTTGAAGGTAGGGCTAACGATCCGCAAAGCCTTTGGATTCAGGAACTTCTGCCATTTGCAAACCGCCCTATATCACCAGTTAGGCTACCTTCCAGAACCCAAAACCACCCACAGATTTTGCGGATGAGCCAAAAAAGAGAAGACCAGGCAAGCTTGGGCCGCGGTTGGCGCTGGACTGTCAGCTGCGGGTGATTCCATGAGTGCCGCAAATGCCGGCTACTCGACTACCCGCGGCAATTATTCCGGAAATACCTATTCGTCCTACGGGAGCACCTCAAGCTACGGAACATACTCTTCCTCCACCTACAATTATGCGGCGGCTAATGCAGCCCAAAATGCAGCAAGTGATCGCGCTCGCTCAAATGCAGAGCAAATGGCCGCACAGAATAATGGCAACCTCAACTATCTGTCCTCAGTGATATTGAAACGAGAAACCGTATTTCCCGGGAAAAATTACTCCGGCATGATTCATTTCGATACTCCGCCCCTTGCCGATACCGGGACGATTAGGTTCAGAGTCAGGGTGGGTGGTGAGGTTCACGTTCTTGAATTCGATGTGATCAAAAAATAGTCGCGCCGGGCTCTCTCTGATCCGACTGATGTGCCTCCTTATCGAGTTTTCGTGCACTGCCTTGGCGGTGACGTCCGTTAGATTAGAGGCAGCGTGAGTGATGATGCAGCTGTGAACATCGAGGATGCCGTAGAGTTTATTCACGAACGCGCTCGGTTTGCATCTCACGAGCCCGTTCGTGTTCCATTACAAACCTAACCCGGAAGAGCGCTTCGCTCCGGCGCCCGTTCTTCAGGACCATTTAACAGCCTGATGGAGCGCACCAAGAAAAAGGCCTCTTCATCCGCGATCTATGATCCAAGGTGGCGCGCTCTCGATGAGAGCGCAGTCCAAAGGATCGCCAAAGATTCAGCCAAGGTTGGACTGTCCGGTTGTTGCTTGGGCGGTTCTTTGTCCACACTTTGCCTGCGGCCTCATCGAGGCCACGCCACCCCGGTGCTGAGGTTTTAGGGATTTTCCGGACCCTTCTCGGCGAGCGCTTCAGGCTCCGTCGCCTCTATTGCAACCCCACCCTCAAAGACACGATTGACAGGATAGTTTCGGAGGTCTTGACTTCTCCAGAGCTGCAACTCGAACTGGCGCTTCCCCAATGAACACCCTCATCCAGCTTGCCATCATGTTCAAAGCCACGACCGGGATCGAAGTCCGCAAGAAACTCCAGAAAATGGTTCATATTCTTCAGGAGTTCGGCATTCCCTTCGGGGTTCGGTTTGGCTACCACCATTATGGCCCGTTTTCGGAAGATCTGCAGGACAAGATCCAGTCCCTGCAATATGACAAACTCATCAACGACTGCTAAGAAATTGCTTTCCCGGTGAAGGCCGTTGACAGAGCCGGTGACCGGAGCGGAGGGCGGGGAAATGGGGGGTGATTCTTGACGAAATTATAGTCGATAGATCTCATTTGCTCACTACGAGGCGCATGAATCGGTTTGCTCCGTCTCGTTTCACGGTGGCCGTGATACTATTGGCTTTCAGGTCGGATAGGGAAACGCCCTCCGTTGTCCAGTGTTGCAGATCGGTGCTTGTTTCCACTGTGTATGTGACACCTGAGGCTGCTGCGTAAAAACTCAGACTGTCATGATCCGGAGTGTTCACCGGACGTGGCATCTCCCCGCTCAGGTTCAAATTCGGATCCAAATTGAGGGCGTATGCCATTAGAATGTTCACCCCATCATTGTTATGATCGCTCTTGATGTCCGTATCAAAGGGAAATCCTTTTGACTGCAACCAAATCTCGATAGGAGAAAAAACATACACACTGGCGATACGGAAACCGGTGTAGTCGCTGTACCCATTCAAGGGCACGTAGTAGTCTCGGCTTGTCGAACGCAAGAAGTAGCCGAGGTTGTCGTTCCAGGAGCCTCCGCGTGGTATGCGCATCGAGTCATAGGCGCTGATGGCGTCAGTCCACTCCATCACGTTGCCGCCCTGATCATTCGTCCCATAATAACTTACCGAATTCGGACCGTAGGCACCAACGTCCGTCAATCTCACCGGACTGCCGACATACCCCCCGAAATAATAATTCGCAGCGCCTGCCACACCGATTGTGTTGCCAGCCAGGTCATTGCTCCGGTTCGGATAAGACCAGTAGCCGCCTGTCCACCTTTGGTCGCATCGTAATACGCCGCCTTATACCATTCGTTCTAGG
>JAPLUJ010000759.1 GCA_026397695.1 Verrucomicrobiota bacterium
GGTGGACCGCCTGTGCCTGGAGTTCATCGTCCGCCAGCAACCGGTGGCCGGTCTCCTGCGGTTCGCCTACGCCTCGATCAAGATCAACCTCGAACTTGAGCGCGTGGGGGATTACGCCGAAAGCATCGCGCGGCAGACGCTCAAACTGTTGGATCTGACGACGCCGTTCCCCATCGATCGCATCCAGGAAATCGCCGATCTTTCCATTCCGATGCTGCGTGATGCCACCCGGGCGTTTGTCAATCAGGACGCCGATCTGGCACGCCAGACCATCGAAACCGAGCATGCCGTGGATCTCCTCAAGAGCAAACTGAACCGCTATCTGATAGAGCTGTTCCGCGAGAGCAAGCTGCCCTTCGAGGCGCTCAATCCGCTCATCATGATCAGCCGCCGCTTCGAGCGTGTCTCCGATCAGGCCCGCAACATCTGCATGGAAACGCTCTACATGTGTACCGGCGAATACCTCAAACACGCCGGTGCGGAGGCGTTCCGGGTGTTGTTCGTCGATGATCACAACGCCTGCCGCAGCCAGATGGCCGAGGCCATTGCGCGTTCGCTCAACCAGCCCAGGTTCATCTTCACCAGCGCCGGCCTGGAGCCTCAATCCATCGACCCGATGACCCTCGGATTCCTCAAGGAAAAGAATCTCGATGTGGCGTGCCTAGCCCCCAAGGCCATCAATCAAGTGCCCAATCTGGAACATTATCACGTCATCGTCGCGCTGGCGCCGGAAGCCGGCAAAGCTTTCCCCCGCAAGCCGCGCAAACTGGCATTCCTCGACTGGAGCGTGAAGGATCCGTCACAGACCCAAGGGACGCAGACCGATGTGACCGCCGCTTACGAAAGCACCTATCAATTCATCCACGAGCACATCCATGACCTCGTCGGCGCCATTCTCGGAGAAAATGCCAACCAATAATAACAAACCATCAAGACAATAAAGACCATGACCAGGAAATTTCTTTTGAACTGTGCCATCCCTGTGGGTGTGATCATCACGGCGGGCACGTTGCTTCTAACAGGATGCGGGAAGAATGACGGCGGCGCGGGTGGCAGCAAGAAGCAGGCCATCGCCAATATCGGCTCGGACACCATGGTGAACCTCGCCATCGCCTGGGCCGATGCCTACTCGAAGGTGGATCCGACAGTGTCCGTGGAAGTCAATGGCGGCGGTTCCGGCCAGGGCGTGGCCGCGCTCATCAACAACTCCTGCGACATCGCCAACTGTTCCCGCAAGTTCGAGGACAAGGAAATCGCCGACTTCGATGCCAAGCATCCCGGCAAGGAACCCAAGGAATTCATGGTCGGCTACGACGCTCTGTCCGTTTTCGTCCACAAGGACAATCCGATGACAGAGATCTCCATCGAAGAGTTACAGCAACTCTACATGCAGGACGGCAAAATATCAAAATGGTCCCATCTGGGCGTGAGCAATATCCCGGGTGCCAAAGGCGATGAGGTCATCCTAGTCAGCCGCCAGAATAATTCCGGCACCTATCACTATTTCCGCGAGGCCATCGTCGGGAAAAAGAATGAAATGCGCCTCGGCACCGTGGACATGAATGGCTCCAAGGACGTCGTCGATCTCATCGCCAAGACCCCCAATGCCATCGGCTATTCGGGCATGGGTTACGCCACGCCCGCTGTAAAGCACCTCAGGATTTCCAAGAAGAAAGGCGAGAAAGCGGTGGAGCCGACCATTGCCACCACGCTCGACAAGAGCTACCCGATTGCCCGCCCGATGTTCATGTACACTGCGGGCGAACCCTCGCCGCAGATCAAGAAATACCTCGATTGGATCATCTCTGATGCGGGTCAGAAGATCGTCAAGGAAACCGGCTACGTTCCATTGCCGAAGTAACAACCTTTTTTCCGCCGAAACGCGCGCCATTGTTACCGGATGCAAGCCAATGTGACTGACAAGCAGACCGCTGCTTCAAGCTCGGCTGCCGCCACTCGCTTGAAGCAGCAGCGCGGGCGGGCGGAGATGATGGGTGAGCGTGCCATCGAGGTGGTGATTCACCTTTGCGGATTCAGCGCGATCATCTTCGTCTTTGGCATCTTCTTCTTCGTTTTCCGCGAAGGCGCACCGTTCCTTGCAAAACTCAACATCGGCGAGTTCCTGTTTTCCACCGAGTGGTTCCCCACCTCCCAATCGCACGCCAAATACGGCGTGGGGGCGCTGATCGTGGGCACGTTGAGCGTGACCAGTCTCGCCATGGTCATCGCAGTGCCGTTCGGCCTGGGCGCGGCGGTGTTCGTCTCCGAGTTCTGCAACGGCAAATCAAAGGAGACCCTCAAGGTGGTCATCGAACTGTTAGCAGCGATTCCAAGCGTGGTCTGGGGATTCATCGGCTTGACTGTCATGTCGCCCATCATCATCAAGACGTTCCAGGTTCCCATCGGGGTGAACATGTTCAATGGCGCGCTGCTGCTCGCCTTGATGAGCGTGCCGATCATGGTCAGCATCGGCGAGGATGCCTTGAAGGCCGTGCCCGACTCCTATCGTGAAGCCGCCATCGCGATGGGTGCCACCAAGTGGCAACTCGTCTGGCGGGTGTTGTTGCCCGCCGCCAAGAACGGCCTGCTCGCCGCGGTGCTGCTAGGCGTGGGCCGTGCCATCGGCGAAACAATGGCCGTGCTCATGGCCACCGGCCACAGCGTGCGCATTCCCCATAGCATTTTCGACCCGGTGCGCACACTCACCGCCACCATCGCCGCGGAACTGGGAGAAACCAGCAAAGGTTCCGACCACTACCAGTCCCTTTTCCTGATCGGCATTCTGCTTTTCACCATCACATTCGTCGTGAACCTGGCGGCCGACCTGATAGTCAAAGGCATCAAGAAGAAATAGCCCATGGCCCAAGCTCATTTCACCGCAACCCCATTCACACGCAAAAAGCGGCGCACCGAAATCATCGCCAAATGCTTCTTCGGTGGCATGGCGGCGGCGATGGTCATTCCGCTCGTGCTCATCGTCGGCTACGTCGTCGTCCAGGGCGCGCCATCCCTGAGCTGGGAATTTCTAACAACGAACCCGCGGCTAGGCGGCATCCGCGGCGGCATCTGGTCCGCGCTAGTGGGGACGATTTACATCGTCACCATCTCGCTCTGCGTCAGTGCACCCATTGGCGTGCTCTCGGCGGTTTATCTCAACGAGTATGCCAAAGACAACTGGTTCACCCGCATCGTCAACCTCGCGGTGGTCAATCTGGCCGGCGTGCCCAGCATTGTGCACGGACTGTTTGGCTTGGGCGCGTTCGTTTATGCGGCCGGCATGGGTAAAAGCATCCTGTCGGCCTCGCTGACACTCTCGATCATGACGTTGCCCGTCATCATCGCCTCCACCAAGGAAGCGCTTTCCGCAGTGCCGGTCAGTTTCCGCGAGGCCTGCTGGAATGTGGGTGCCACCCGCTGGCAAACCATCTGGCGAATCGTGCTGCCGAATTCGATCAGTGGTATTCTAACCGGGGTGATACTGCAAGTCAGCCGCACCGCCGGCGAAACTGCGCCGATCATGCTGACCGGAGTAGCCACGTTCAAGGCGATCGAAAGCACCGGCCTCTTCCTCTACAACCCGGTCAAGGACCAATGCATGGCACTCTCCATGCATTTGTATTATATCGCCACCCAGGCGAACAACGCCGCACCCTCGCTGCCTTATGCCATAGCAACTGTTCTGTTAGGTGCCGTGTTGGTGGTCAATGCCACGGCGATTGGCGTGCGCGCCTACCTTCGATCCCGCAAGAAATGGTGAATTGACGATGACCTCGCAACCGAAAATCGCAGTCCGGGACCTCCGCCTCAGCTATGGCACGCGGGAGGTCATTCACGGCATTTCTTTCGACATTCATGAGAACGAGATTTTTGGCATCATCGGTCCGGCCCAGTCAGGCAAGACCTCCCTGCTGCGCTGCATCAACCGCACCATCGAATTCAACCCAGCCGCCACGGTGTCCGGCACGGTGCTGGTGGACGGGGAGAATGTGCAACAGGTGAAGAATGTCTATGGACTGCGCCGCAAGGTCGGCATGGTCGCGCCACTGCCTGTCGGATTGCCGCTGAGCATCTGGGACAACGTCGCCTTCGCCCCGCGCTGTGCCGGCATGACGGCCAAAGGCGACTTGGACGGTTTGGTCGAGAAATGCCTCCACCAGGCCGCGCTGTGGGATGAAGTGAAGGACCGCCTCGATTCGTTAGGCACCAAACTCTCCGGCGGCCAACAACAGCGCCTGACCATCGCCCGCGCCCTGTCGCACCAACCGGAGATCCTCTGTCTCGACGAATTCTCCATCGCGATCGACCCGGTGACCACGATGCGCATTGAGGACGTGCTGAAGGAATTGCGCAAGGAGATGACCATCATCCTCGTCACCAACCTGA
>JAPLUJ010000619.1 GCA_026397695.1 Verrucomicrobiota bacterium
CCGCCGATGGACGCAGATGAACACAGATCAAATCAAAAATCTCTCTTCATCTGCGTCTATCTGCGTTCATCTGCGGTTAAAACCCTCTTCTCTTCCTGCTTAATTGAACGGTATTGGGCGGCTCGCCCGTTGGGGAAGAAAATCACGAGCGGGCCGGCTCGGCTGAGACTTCGGCGAGCTCAGTCGAACCGCTCGCCGAACGCGGCCGTGCCCCTCTTTTAAATGCCTCTCTTGAGTGTGCCTATTGCATGCTTCCTTGGCATGCGCTCTCAGCGAAAGCGCGCTACCGCAGAACGCAGCAGGGCCGCCGGATTGCTCCGGCGGCCCTGATGATGGTTAGGGGTTCGCGTGATTTCCCGGCAGCGCGGGCTGCGGGTCAGTTCGGGGTCACCTTGAGGCGGACGAAGGACTTGGCCGCGCCGGTGGGCAGGGTGTAGGATACTGACCCAGCGGTGTTGCTGAGCTTGGGATCAGTGCCAGGAACATCCACCCAGTTCTGGAGGTTAGTGGAGGTTTGGACGACGAACTGGGTGCCGTAGGCGGAGTTGGGGATATTGCCGCCATTGGGCCAGGTCACTTTTCCGGTGCCGTTGATGCCCGGGTTGGTGGAGAGACCGGTTGCGTTCATGAAGTAGGCCACGCCATTGGCAACGCCGTCATTGTTGGTATCTTCGGAGGGCTGGTTGCTTGCACCGTTGGCGGTCGCCCATGTGGTGTAACCGCTGTCGAGCCCCACTCTGGTCAAGTCAGCCTCACCGCCAGACCCCGCCGTGGCCTCGATCATGAACACGTCGCCGGCTGAACCCGTGATCTCGAACACCAGCCATTTACCACTGCCGTCGAAGGGCGAAACCAATTGCACGCCACTGTCGCCAGTTCCGCCTGTCGTCTGATAGATGCGGAAGTGAGTCGAGTTGTACTGGTGATCGCCGTCGGCACGAATATCGCCCAGCAATGCGACTCGGAAGGTCTTGGTTGCGGTCATCGTGATGGAGGCCATATCGTGTACACTACCGGGTGTTACCGGCCAATTGTACCGGGGATTGGCGCGTTCGTCGGCAACCGTCGCCGCGGGCATCAGCGCTTGGTCTACCAACATATAGTTAGGAAGCTGAGCATCAGGCGTGCCGCCGATATAAGCCAACGTCGCGTAGGCAGGATTTGAAATACCACCTCCAGTGTTAGCGGTCATCCATCCATCGCTGCCGTAGGCATCGTCGCCGCTGACATCGAGCGGTTTGTCGACGCTTGTCGTCCGCCAAGCCCCTTTTGTCGTCGTATCGGTGCCGACATAAGTAATCGGTATCGGCACCGAAGTGAGGGTCAGGGTCACAAAACCGTCGGCCGTGCCGAAGGTGTATTTCCTGCCCTGAGCCTTGTTGGCCACGGTGAGCGACGAGACGCCCTTGCCGCCAATGGCTCCCGTGTAGGCAATGAGCTTGTAGGTACCGACGTCGGTCATCCGGGCGGTACCGTTGCCGTTGAGGAAGGTGATGGCCCCGCCGTTGATTGTCAGTCCGCCGCCCGTGCTGACGGTGATCTGGTCAATGCTCGAGGTACTGGCGGCGTTGAGCGTCAGGGTACTGCCGCTGTCGAGCGTCAGGCTGCTGGCGGTGATCGCGCTGATGGTGGTATCGGAGCCGGGGCTGATCATGCCGCCGCTGGCCACGCTCACCGCGCCGACGACCGTGCCGTTGCCGGCTAGGTAGCCGGTGTCAGGCACATTCAGTGCGCCGATGGTCACTATGCTGGCACCTTCCAAAGTGAGCTTGGGCGTGTTGAGCGTGGCACCGGTGAGGTTCTTGCTGGAGTCCACGGTCAGTTCGCCGGTAATGTTGAGAACCGTGCCGCTGGCAACTGTTAGACCGGCGAGGCCGGCCGAGGTGTTGGTCTTGGTAATGTTGAGTGTAGAGGTGGCGTTCAACGCGAGCGTGCCGCCGGTGGTGTTCAAAGCATTGATGGTCGGGTTGGCAACGGTCAGGCTCCGGCCGCTGGCCGACACCGAGCCGCCGCCGCCGAGCGTCAGGGTGTTGCAGTTGGCGGCTGCGGAAGTGATGGTGATCGCATGGGTGTTGACGATCACCGGTGTCTCCACGCCGGGAATCTGCAGCTTGTCCCACGTGGTTGTGGTATGCCAATCGCCGCTGGCGACGCTGGTGGTGGCCGGCGCAACGGGCAGGCTCTGCGCATTCAGCGGATCGCTGCCTGCATCCGCCTCGACGTTGTCAGTCACCCCGTCGCCATCACTATCCAGCACGATTTGCGCAGCGGTTAGAGCGCGGTCGTGGACGCGGGCATTGAGAATGAGGCCGTCGAAAAACTGCCGCGTGGCGGTGTCTTCCGCCGTCTGTGAGAAGCCGATGCGATAACATTTGCCGGCCGCCGCAGCATCATTGCCCGGACCCGAGTAACTGCGGGTGGCGGCCTGCACGCCGTTGATGAAAAGCGTGGCGGTGGAGCCGTTGAAGGCGAGGGCGACATGCTGCCATTGGCCCAGCGTGGCGGTCACGTTGGTGGCCCAGTTGCCCACATTGTCGAGCCGCACCACCCACTTGCCGGCGTCGAGGCCGAAGCCGCAGCCCTGGAGTCCGCCGCGTTCGTCATCGCTGTCGAAGACTGCTTCGTAGTTGCTGACATCATCGGAAGTGCGGGGTTTCACCCAGGCGCTGAGCGTGCGGATGCGGCCGTTGCGCACGCCGCTTTCGGCGGTGGTGGTGGTGCCGTTGAAATCGGTGGCGGCGATGGGGGAAAACTGGCCTATCAGATCCCCGTGGCGTGACGCTTCCGCCCGCACCTCGGCGGCGGTCATGGCCACGTTGTAGAAACGCATATCCTCGAGGCTGCCCTTGAACAAACCGCCCCCCCAATCGCGACCGATATAATTCGCCTGTTGGGCGGTGCCATTGTTGGCGGCGAGCACGGCGAGGGGTGTTAGAGTGATGGCGGCGGTGGCTTCGGCAACGCCGCCGATGTAGAGTTTGCCGGTGGTGCCATCGAGGGTGACGGCGACGTTGCGCCACTCATTGACCGGCAGCACGCTGGTGCTGGTGAGGGTGCGGGTGGTGGTGCCATCACTGATGGTGAAGACGGCCTGGCCGGTGGTGTCGCGCACCAGTTTCATGGCCTTGGTCGCGCTGCTGCCAAGGAAGAGCAACGGCTCGGCAGTGCCAATGGCGGTGGCCGGCTTGATCCAACCTGAAAAGGAAAACAACGGGGTATCGGCGACGCTGCGATCCATCGCGGCGAAATCGTTAGAACCATCGAAGACCATCACGGGGGAACCCATCGCCGTATCCATGGTGGGCAGCGGCGAACCGCGCAGTTGGGCGTGGAGCGCGCCGAACTCATCCCACCACTGTTCGCCGTCCGTTTCCTGGGTGCGATAGCTGGCGATCAAGCCGCGTGGCGTGCGCAGGGTTTGCGCATAGAAGGCATCCCACCATCCGCCCCACGGAATATGACTGAAGTGCACGCCGCTGCTCACGTTCCAGCCCATCGAGTAATCATGATCCATGATGGCCGTTCCACTGATAGTGCCGCCACCGAACGGATAGGCGCAGCCGCGCACCACGGCATCATCCGTCACGGTGGTGTTTTCGATTTTGCTATAACCGCAGATCAAGGCCCGACCGCGCACTGCCGCACCGTTGGACAAATGCGCCCGGTCGCGCACCCGTGCCGCTCCTTCGACCAGCGCGCTGCCTTCGATCAAGGCCGAGCCGCTAATCACGGCGCTGCCTTGGACGGTTGCCGAACCCTGGATGACGGCATAGTCTTCCACCCGGGCCGTGCCTAACACCTTGGCCGAATCGACGACCTTGGCATTCGGTCCGACATAGGCCGTCGCAGCCACCGTGGCCGACGGACCGACAATGCCGCCGCCATTGCCATGGGTGTGGTAGCCGGACGGGTTGGCAACGCTGTATTGATGGACGGCAGGTGTGGCATTCACCAAGCGGACTTCGTAGGCATAGCGCAAGCGGTCGGCGTGTTTATCCACGGGTTTGGTGTTGCTTTGGCTCTCCAAATCCAGCGCTGTGTCGTTAGGAGTGGCGGTGACGATGAGAAACACCTGGGACTCGCCGGCTGTCAGCGCGAAGCTCTGCGTGCCCGGTGCCCACACCGGCGAATAACGGACCACATCCCCGGCCGAAATCGCCGCCAAACACCAGCGCCAATCCTCACCGGTGCCTGGCATATCCAAGCCGCGGAATTCGACGGTGATGGTGGCTCCGGCGCTTGCTGTTAGATCATGCATCTGATAGGCCCAGCGATCCGGGGCGCGTTCCAAGGGCACCCGCCACCACCCGGGCTGGTCCTGCTGGGGAATAAGCTGTGCGCCCTGGTTCCAGAAGTGCGACGCGCGATCCGCCGTGGTGCCCCAGTGCTGGGACCGGATGCGGGTTTTCTCCACGAAGTCGAGCATCGGCCAGTGTTTCAAGCATTCACAGGCCACGTCTTTCACCGAGGTTCCCACGGGCAAGGCGCTCGCCAGTTTATTGACCAGTGTCTGGCCGGACGCGCCATCCCGCCACATGATGGCGGCATAGTTGGATGGCAGGCCGAACTGCGTGCCGTAGTCGTCGAGCGACAAGTAATAGCGCTGGTCGGCATAGATGTGGCGCTTGTGATCCGGGCGGTAGTTGGAATTGCGCGTGAGGTTGTCGAGACCCGGGATGCAACCGGGAATCGCCGCGTAAAAGTGCAGGTTGCGTCCTGCGCGGAGGTAGTTGGCATGGCTTTCCCAATGCCCGCCCGTGAGATTGCCCGGTTGCGCCATTTGCACGACATGACCGAACTCATGGGGTACCGGATTACCCGAACCTTCGTCGTTCAAGCCGCTCGCGCCGACGTTCATGTGGCCGCGGTTGGCATAACCGCCGGCCCAGTAGCCGTCATACCAGGTCAGGAAATTGATTTTATAACGCGGCGTGGTGGTTGAATTGAACTCCCGGAACGGTTCATTATAGGCGAGTTTCCGGCAAAACACCTGATAGCTCTCCTCGCACATCCGCAGTGCGCGGCGGGCGTGGGCCGTGGTGAAGGCCGTATTTGCCGGATCCGACCAGATGCAGACATGTTTGCTCTCCATGCGGGTGGTGTTGGCTGCGGTTAAACCGGCCTTGAAATTGGTATTCAGGTTGAGTGCGGGCGCGGTGCCCGCCACATCCCCGACTTCCATATAGTCGATTTCGAAGTGGCCGGTAGCCGCCACCAGCGGAGTGACGCGCAGGTCGCGCAGCGAGTCGCGCCAGAAAACCTCCAGGCCCAGATCCAGCCGATAGGTATGAAACGCGCCATCCTTGGGGATGCTGGCCGCAGGCAGGACGAAAACCCTCGTCGTGGCGAAGCCGGTGTTGACCGTGGTGCCATACTCGAATTTCACATCCCCGGCGTAGGCGGCGGGCAGCTTGAGGCGCAGTTGCAGGTAATCGTTGAAACCCAGATCCAAATCCGGCCCGCCAGAGATGGCCGTGCGGCTGATGGAAGCATCGAGCGTTGCCGAGTTGTCGTCACCGGTTAGAAAGCCGCCCCCCGCCGCCAGGCCGGTGACGTTGGATCCGGTCCAGCCGTCGAGGTTGCCCGCCGTCGCCCATTCCCCCAGCACGGTGCCGCCGGCGAGCCGGTCCACCGGGTCCACGGCGACCACCGTGACGTTTTGCTGGCCGTGGGCGAGGTGACCCGCCTCCACTCGGAACCGCGGCAGACATCCGCATTGATCCTTGACCTCGGTATCTGGCCGCTGGCAATACATTCCCGTGAATGTAATGTTGCAATCGGTTTTAGCAAACGTTGGCTCGTGCCGCCCGAAAAACGATGCCCTGCGCGTCTTGCCGGGCTCAATCGCGAAAGTGATCAAGGCCAGACCGGGCAAACTCGTCAGAGCGCTTCTGGGAGGCCTCGCGGCCTTGCTGACTGCCGCCGGGTACGCCCAAGCGGCAGATCTGCCGGCAGACGAACGGCAACAGGCGCTGGCGGCCCTCAAGGCGGCGGTTCCAAGGGCCGAGCAGGACCCGACGCGACCGGTCTTTCATTACCGCCCGCCGGCGCGCTGGATGAACGATGTCTGCGGTGCCATTTTCCACAACGGTTACCACCATGTTTTCTATCAGAACAACCCCTACCACGACGACCAGTACGGCTGGGGTTGGGGCCACGCCCGCAGCAAGGACCTGGTTCACTGGGAGGAATTGCCGTTTGCACTGGTGCCCATGAAGCATCTTGGTGAACGTCGATGCAACTCGGGCTGTGTCACCCGCGACGGAGACGGCCGACCGATGATCTTCTACACCTGGGTCCCGGAGCAAGGGGGAATGAAGCGGACGCAGTGGGCCGCTATTCCAATGGACGACGATCTGGTCAATTGGCGTCGCGTCGGCGACGGCCCAGTCATGGAAGCCGGCAAGAACGGTGTGCCCGCAGACGTCCCCGGAGTCTGGAGCGATCCCTACGTGTTCAAGGAAAAAGGTCGCACGTTTGTCACCTTCAAGGCCTGCGGGGGGATGGTATGCGAAGCACACGACAAAACGCTTACCGATTGGAAACACATAGGCAGGCTCGACGGTATCGAGGGGGAGTGCCCCAACGTCTTCAAGCTACAGGACCGGTGGGTCATTCTCCGCTCGACCTACCCGCTGTCCTGTGTGACCGGAGAACTGACTCTCGACGGCAATAACATTCAATTCAAGGCCGATGGCCCTGCCCGGGTGGCAGACTACGGGTACGGGATGAACCAACCAACCGACCGCATCCAACGCGCCGTAGTTCGCGGCCTCTACGGAACGAACACTTACACGGACGATCAGGGCCGCCGGATTCTGTTCGGTTGGATCTCCGGTTTCAAGACCGGCCGAGGTTGGAACGGTTGCATGTCTCTGCCTCGCATTCTCACACTCGATGGCAATGGCCGGCTCATCCAGTCCCCGGCCCAGGAACTGAAGAAACTGCGTCGAGAGCATACGCATGTGACTGACCTGGCAATCCGCAATGAATTGAAGGTGGTTAACGCTGCCGCAGGCAGCCAACTCGAGGTCATCGCCGAGTTCGTGCCCGGCGATGCCGCCTGCTTCGGTCTTAAGCTCCGCAGCAGTCCCGATGGTTCGCGAGGCGTCACTTTGAGTTGCGCCGACGCCACGCTGAACGTGGCAGGAACCGACGTGCCACTGGAGACCGGCGATGCGCGGAAGACGCTCAAGCTGCACATCTTCCTCGATCGCTCGGTCATGGAAGTGTTTGTTAATGGCGGCCGCAGCGCGGTGACCCGTGTCGAGTATCCAGACGACAAGGACCTCGGAATAGCCGTATTTGCGAAGGAGGGTCAGGCCACCCTCACGTCTCTGCACGTGTGGCAAATGAAGTCGGCTTGGTGATTCTCTGAAATGCTGGCATTGGTCCTGAAGTGGACAAAACCAGATGATACAGAGAGACCTGTTGGCGGAAAGCAAGGCCGTGCATCGGGTCATCACAACGATCGATGTTCCGGCCGGGGTACTGCCACCTCTGCTTCCGTGCATCGCCCGGTCACCTGCGTGCCATCAAGGGGTGACGATGGAAGCCAGTCAATGATTAAGACGGACAAATGGGACGGAGGTGGCTCGGCGGAGTGTCAATGCGGGTTGCATTTGCAGAGAAAGATTCCCCCGGTCTGACGCGTTATCATGGATCCACCCCTGAATACATCGACGATGAAACGCATATCATCGCCTGGCCGCGGGCCGCATAGGCACTCCCAGCGAAGGCATGATCTATCTGGTCGCCGGCAAGGACTGGATGGCGCGGTTCAACCTGGCCTGGCTCCTGGAGAACTCGAAGGAGGGGAAAAAGT
>JAPLUJ010000213.1:0-6557 GCA_026397695.1 Verrucomicrobiota bacterium
AAGGGGGATTTCGCCAAGGCCTCCGAATCATTGCGCGCATCCTTGCGGACTGCCGATCTGGCGCTTCAGCAGCGGTCCTACTATAACCTCGGCAACACACTCTATCGGACCGGCCAGGGAACTTTGGAAAAGGATCCGGAGGCGACTATCAAGAAATGGGAGGAATCCATCAAGGCCTATCAGGACTCGCTGTCCTTGAATGACGCCGATGATGACGCCCGCTATAACAAGGAATTCGTGGAGAAAAAACTCGAGGAACTCAAGAAGCAGCAACAAAAGGACGATAAGAAAGACCAGAAAGACCAGAAGGACCAGAAAGACCAGAAGGACCAGAAGGACCAGAAGGACCAGAAGGACCAGAAGGACCAGAAGGATCAGCAGGATCAGAAGGATCAGAAGGATCAGCAGGATCAGAAGAATCAGCAGGAGACCAGAAGGATCAGAAGGATCAGAAGGATCAGCAGGATCAGAAGAATCAGCAGGATCAGAAGAATCAGCAGGATCAGAAGAATCAGCAGGACCAGAAGAATCAGCAGGACCAGAAGAATCAGCAGGACCAGAAGAATCAGCAGGACCAGAAGAATCAGCAGGACCAGAAGGAAGGCAAGGATTCCAAGGATGCGAAGGACGGAAATAAAGACAGGTCCGCTGAGGATGCCGCCGCCCGCAAGGAAGATGCCGCCAAGGACGGTGAGCAAAAGGAAGGCAAGGTTGGCGAGGAACGCACCAAAAAGGAGGAAATGACACCCGAGGAAGCCCGGCAATTGATCGAAGCCCTGCGCGACGACGAACGCACGGTCATTCCCATTCCACAACAACGGCGAACCCGCGTCGCCACCCCAGACAACTCCACCAAAGGCAAGACATGGTAACCCGGAGGATAACCATATCTAACATTACTCGCATGACCGCCATGGCCGGCGCGGCCGTCCTGCTTCTGGCGGCGTTACTCATAGGTCGCGCCACTGCGGCGGATGTGGAAGCCCGGCTTGACCGCGATTCCGTGCCTGCCGGAGAGGGTGCGAACTTGACGCTGCGCATCTCCGGCGGCAGGGCCGGCCGGCCCGAGATCCCCGAGGTGGCGAACCTGATCGTCCAGCCCAATGGCCAGAGCCAGCAAATGCAGATCATCAACGGCACTACCACGGTTTCCGTGATCTATCAGTATGCCGTGGGTTCCCACACGCCCGGAGACTATCAGATTCCCGCCATCAATGTCACGGTCGATGGCCAAAAACTCGTCACGCAACCGCTCAAGCTCAAGGTGCTCGCCGCCGGGGCGGGGCAACCACCGGCTGGGGTCCCGCCCAACGCGGGTGGCCCGCAACCCGTCGGGGATGGAGAGGGGGATGCCGGCGGCAAACGCTTCGGTTTCCTAACAATCAGCCCGGTGGCCAAGGACCGGAAGTATGTCTATGTCGGCGAGATCGCGCCGGTCTGCATCCAGGCATGGATTCCCGCCGATGCCCGCGCCCAACTCCGCAGCGGCATCCAACCGGAAGGCAAGGCGTTTACCCTGCACCACGTCAGCGAGCGGCCGCAGCAGACCTATCAGATCAAGGACGGCAAACGCTATCTGGTCGTCACCTGGTTCGGCGGCATCTCCGCCACCAAAGCCGGCAATTATCCCGCATCACTCTCGGTGGATGCCACTGTGGCCGTGCGCGACACCTCGACACCAAAACCCCGCAGACGCATGGGCGGACCATTCAACGACCCGTTTTTCGATAGTTTTTTTGACGACATGAGCGTGCCGATGATCCAGAAGAATGTCACGCTCAAGTCGGACGATCAGGAAATCGAAGTGCGCCCGCTGCCGACGGCCGCTAGGCCTAACGGGTTTACCGGCGCGGTTGGCGACTTCACGATCGACGCCTGGGAGATGCCCGCCGCGTGGCAAACCGGCGAGCCGCAGCAAATCGACGCGCGCCTGAGCGGGTCCGGCAACTTCGCGCTGATGAACACCCCCGATCTCACCCCGGCGGACGCGTGGAAGGTCTATCCGTCGAAAGGCGAGTTCACTGCCGGCGACAACGCCTCGTTCTCCGGCAGCAAGAGATTCCAATTCAGCGCGATGCCGCGCAAGGGCGGCGCGCAGGATGTGGCGCTGACATTCAGTTTCTTCAACCCCAACGCGGGCGCCTACGAAACCATCACCAGCCCGGTGAAAAAAATCCACGTCACCGGACCGGACATCGCCGATGACAAACCCGCCGCCCTTCCCCCCGCCACGGAACCCGCGAAAAAAATGGAGGACGGCAAGCTCGTCGCCCAACACCAGACGATGTCGCCGCAGACCTCGCTGGTCCCGCTGGTTTCCAGGCCGGCCTTCATTCCGTTGTTAGCCGCGGGCGGCGCGTTATGCCTGTTAGGATTAGTCCTCGCCCGGGTGCGCGTCCGCCTCAGGGATCCGCAGCGTTCGGCACGCGTGGCATGTGATCGTGCCACCCGCTTGGCGCTGCTGGCCGCCAACCGCTGCGCCGCCACCAGCGATGTCGCGGGCTTTTTCGCCGCCGCCCGCCTCGCCATCCAACAACAACTCGGCGCACTCTGGAACCAACCCGCCCAAGCAATCACCCTGGCGGAAATCCTCACCCGCATCCCGGATGACTCGCCGGTGGCCAGGTTCTTCCGCGAAGCCGACCGCCAGGCATACAGCCACCCAAACACCGGTAACATCCCGCCCCAGTGGCGGACGCTGCTGGCGAATGCCCTCGCCTGTCTAACAAACATTGCCCGCTGACATGAACAGAATACTCCTCCCCGGCCTGTGCGGCCTGTTGTTAGGAATGCCGCCGGTTTCCGCCGCCGCATCCCCTGGCTTCGAGCAGGCGAACCGCCAGTTCCAAGCCGGTGATTGCGCCGCCGCCGCCGCAGCCTACGAGAAAATCCTCGCCGCCGACGGCGCACGCGCCGCCGTTTTTTACAACCTCGGTAACAGCTATCAGCGCCTCGGCCAGTACGGTCACGCTATCCTCGCCTATGAGCGCGCCCGCTTGCTCACCCCGCGCGACCCTGATCTGTTAGCCAACCTCGCGCTCGCCCGCAAGGCCGCCGCCGCCTTCGAGGAAAACGGCAACCACCCGCGCCTGGATGCGGCGGTCAATTACCTCAGCCGCAACGAATGGTCGTGGCTCGTCGCCGGTGCCGCGCTTTTTCTCGGCGGCCTCGCCGTGTTAGGTGGCGTCCTGGGCATGCCGCGCAGCGGGATGCGCCAGACCGCCCTGACGGCGGCCGGCATGGCCGCTCTGGCCATCATGGCCGGTGCCACCGCCCTCTATCATCGCCGCGACGAGGCAAGCCGCGGCGTCGTTCTAACGGAAAACGCCGCGGTCCGGCTGTCCCCGTTTGACAAGGCCGAAACCCTCGGCTCACCCGGCCTCGGCCGCACCGTTCACATCCGCAGCCATAACGGCGGATTCCATTACATCGAAGTACCCGGCACCCACCTTCACGGCTGGCTCCCCATCAAGGACGTCGCCGCCATCATGCCGGAGATGTCACGGAACGAGCGGGAGTGAGGGGGGGGATGGGATGCGCGCTTGATCCGTGCCTGCTCACTCAATGCCAAACTCCTCCTGGATTTTCTCCAGCGAGATGCCTTTCGTCTCAGGCATTACCAGCAGCACCCAGACCAGTTGGCCCACCATGCAGAGCGCATAGAAACCGAAGGCCGTCCAACCGGCGACCGCTGCAATCATCGGGAACGTCCACGATATGGCGGCGTTCATCGCCCAGTGGGTGAAGCTGCCCAGCGCCTGACCGCGGGCGCGGACGCGGTTCGGAAAGATCTCGCTGATGAAGACCCAGATCACCGCCCCCTGCCCGAAGCCGTGAGCCGCAATGAAGACCAGCAGACTCACTAACAGCAGCGGACCCTCCACCTTGGCGTAAAAGGCATAGGCCGCGCCGGTGAGACCGATGATATAACCGATCGAGCCGACGATCATGAGTTTGCGGCGGCCGAAGTGGTCGATGATAACCATGGCGGCCATGGTGAATACCAACATGGTGAAGCCGACGATGACGGACTGGAGCAGGGCGGATTCCACGCCCGCACCGGCCATCTTGAAGATGAACGGCGTGTAGTAGAGCACCGCATTGATGCCGGAGAGTTGATTGAAGGCGCCCATGGCCACGGCCAGCATGATGGGCTTCATATAACGCCGGCAATAGAACGGTTCGCGCAGGCTGTGGTGACCGAGGTCCAGCGAGTGTTGGATCTCGCGGATTTCCTCATCCACGCTGCCGGTATCCGAACCGCAGCGTTGCAGCACGCTGCGGGCTTCCTCCAGGCGGCCCTGCCCGACCAACCAGCGCGGGCTTTGCGGCGTGAGGAAGACCAGCAGGAAGAACACCAGCGAGGGCGCGGCCATGATGCCGAACATCCAGCGCCATTCGTGCTCACCCAGATGCATGCCGCCAATCAGATAGTTGGATAGATATGCTAACAGTATTCCGAACACGACATTGAACTGCGTGATGGCCACCATGCGTCCGCGATAATAGGCCGGTGAAATCTCCGCGATGTAAAGCGGCGAGACGACCGACGCTCCGCCCACCGCCAAGCCGCCAAGAAAGCGGAAGGAAAGGAACGACCACCAATCCCATGAGAAGGCACAACCAAGGGCGGACACGAAATAGATCACACCCAATACCGCGAGCGCGCCCCGGCGTCCGAAGACGTCGGCCGGCCGGCCGGCACCGATAGACCCGATAATGGTGCCGATGAGCGCGCTGGCCACAGTGAAGCCGAGCAAACCATCGCTCAGGGTAAACTTCGCGCGTAACGCATCCGTGGTACCGGAGATGACTGCGGTGTCGAAGCCGAAGAGCAATCCGCCCAAGGCCGCAATGAGCGTGCAGCCTAGCAGATAAAGGTTGAACGCGGGTTTGGGTGTGTTCAGGGCAGCGTTGCTGGCGTTTTGAGGGGTGTGCATCAACTTGCGCTTCTGCTGGTTTATGGTTCGTGTGCTGTCAACGTCCCGCGTAACAGGACTTCATCTTCCAGCTCCTGAGCTGCGTCACCGCGCTGTCCCCGCCCTTGCTGAACAGGCTGATGCCGAGATTTTCCGGGACATGCTTTGAGGCGGCGACGGCGGCCTGACGGTCGTTGGCAAACACCTCCACGAGGTTCTTGTCGATGAATACCCGCAGGGTGAGGGCTTCTCCCGGCTTGAGTTCAAACGGCGCATTTACTTTTCCGACTTGCAGGATCTTGCTATCAGAAACATAGGCAATCCTCACGCCATTGTTGCCTTCCTTGTCGCATAGCACATCCAGGCCAACCTCCTTCGCCGTGGGTGATTTGAACGTCGCTTCCAGTTCCAGCGTGTTGCCACTGATTTCCTTGAGCCCATACGCGGCATCGCCCTTCACCGTGATGCCTTTTTCCTGCTTCTCGTCATAACGAAGCGATTCGAGCTCCTTCAAGGGCCGGATCCGCAGCACGCCATCAGCCGGCAGTTCCAGTTCGCGCGGTAGCGACTGGACGCCGGTGGGTGCTAAGGGCAAGCCGATCAGCCACGCCCACATCACGCGTCGACTGTCTTTGGTCAGCACGGATTCCGGCGCGAAGAAATGATTGCCGTTCCAGGTCATGCGCGCATGCACGTCTGGAGTGAACTTCTCGTTTTTCCATGCGCCCAGATAGTAGCGGCAGCCGAGATTATGACTGATGCAGAGCAGCATGTGTTTGTTACCGATCTTGAAGAAGTTCGGGCAGGAAATGTCTTCGGATTTCAGCACATCCGGCATGTCGTGGTCCAAGAACAACCCGAGATAATCCCAATTCTTCAAGTCTGCCGACTTGAACAGTGTCGGCGGTTTGCCACTGCCCGGATTGCCGCCGGAGAGCGCATAGTAATTGTCACCATCCAGCCACGCATCAGGATCCCAGTTGGCAATTTTGCTGCCATCCTGGTCCGGGCGGACCTTGGGCTCAAGCGCCATGGGCTTGGACCATTTCTCGAGAGTGTCATCCAAGGCGATGGCAATCTGGTTCCTGCCGGATCCCTCGCCGTGATAAATAATCGCCGGCTTGCCTTCCTTGGTGAAAAACCCCGTGCCGCTGAACATCCCGTGACCATTCACTTGCCGGGTGAGCGTCGTCGGGTGCCACTTCCAGTGCACCAGATCCTTGCTCGAAACGTGCCCGAAACAGAAACCATTGTGGTTGTAGATGTAGTGCAGGTGATACTCGCCTTTCCAATAGAAGGCACAATTCGGATCGCCTGGGAACGCTCGGCCGGGACCGGGATGGACCAGATGATATGTCAACCAGTTCTCCGGTGGGTTCTCCGGCATGGCCGGGGTGTCAAACTCAGGGAGCGCCTTGTTCCCGTCCTTGCCCGGTTCCTCCGCCGCGCAGACCAGCAGCCCGCTCGCGAATGCCAATAACCCTGCCACCGCCGTCATTTTGTTTACGATTAGTTTCATGTCCATGGTTCCGTTCATTGTTGGGAAAGACGCGAGCAGGATTGGCTGTCGGCATGGCGCTTGCAACCCTTTTCCGCCAGTTCCGCAACATTTTACCGATTCTTTACAGACGCGGGGCG
>JAPLUJ010000213.1:6629-8864 GCA_026397695.1 Verrucomicrobiota bacterium
TCCATCGGCCCGCTCCGCACCCGCTGCCGATTGTTCCGCCGGGGCACTTTTCATTTGCCCCGCTGGCGGTGAATTATCACCGGGTCGGCGTGGAGATCAACGATCTGACAGCCATCACGTCCATCGATCAGGAGTTCTACAATCCTAACAACGCGCGGCTTGAAGGGACGTATATCTTTCCGCTTCCGCCCGGCGCGCACATCGACAAGTTCGCAATGGACATTGATGGCGCCATGACCGAGGCGGAACTGCTGTCCCCTGACAAGGCGCGGGCGCTGTATGAGGACATCGTCCGCCAGATGAAGGATCCGGCGCTGCTGGAATACGTCGGGCGGGATGCCTTCAAGGTGCGTATTTTCCCGATAGAACCCAACTCCCGGAAGCGGATCAAGATCAGCTACACGAGGTCAAACGCCATGGCGAAACCTCCGCCGTCGTGGGATATGAGGCCAAAGACCTGCGTCCGGATAGCGATTTCAAGGTGGTGTTCTCGCGCACGCCCAATCCCTTGGGTATCGATCTGATCTGTTCGCGCAAGGCTGGTGCGGACGAGGGGTATTTCCTGTTGCTCGCATCGCCCGGATTGTCTGCACCCGCCACCGTCCAGCCGAAAGACATTTGTTTTGTGCTGGATACCTCCGGGTCCATGGCAGGAGCCAAGCTGGAGCAGGCGAAAAAAGCCCTCCGTTTCTGCCTCGCCAACATAAACCCTGACGACCGCTTCGAAGTCATCCGCTTTGCCACCGAGGCGGAGTGCCAGTTCAACGCCCTGGTCCCTGCCGACAAGGCCAATCTCGCAAAGGCCGAGGCGGCCGTGGCCGCCTACAAGCCCATCGGCGGCACCGCGATCGGTGAGGCCCTTGGCAAGGCCCTGGCACTCCGCAAGTCCGATGACAAGCGGCCCTATCTGGTGATCTTCCTGACTGACGGCCTGCCCACCATCGGCGAGACCCGCGAAGACCCGTTGGTGGACGAGGTGAAAAAACAGAACTCGACCTCCACGCGCATCTTCGCCTTCGGCATCGGCCATGATGTGAACACCCATCTGCTAGACCGCATCGCGGCGGAAACCAAGGCGATCAGCCAGTATGTGTCGGACAAGGAGGATCTCGAAGTCAAAATCAGCAATTTCTATGGCAAGATCAAGGAGCCCGTATTCTGCAACCTCAAGCTCGCTTTCACCAATCCTGATATCAATGTCACCCAGCTCTATCCTAACAATCTGCCGGATCTCTTCAATGGCGACATGCTGGTGGTGTTCGGCCGCTATGCGGGCAAGGGCGCGTCCGCCGCGAAAATCTCCGGGCTGTTCAACGGCCAGCCACGGGAGTTTGCCGCGGATCTGTCATTTGCGGAATCGGCACCCAACAACGACTACATCCCGCAACTTTGGGCCACCCGCCGGGTCGGCTGGTTGCTCGATGAAATCCGCCTCCACGGTGAGTCCGCCGAGCTCAAGGATGAGGTGACCAAGCTCGCCCGCGAGTTCGGCATCGTCACCCCGTACACCGCCTATCTGATCCTGGAGGACGAGAAAAAACGCCGCGTGCCGGTCGCCCTGCGCAATATGCAGGAACTCGAAGGCGACACCCGCGTCTATGCCCAAGCCGCCAAACGCATGAAATCGCTGCATGCCGAGGCCGTCTCCGAATCCGCCAGATCCGGCGGCTCCGCCGTCGCCAACTCGGCCTCGATGGCGGGAATGAAGGACCAGTCGGACGCCAGCCCCTACGCCCCCGCAGTGCGCCGCGAACTCGCCAAGGCCGACGCCCGCGAGGAATCCACGATCGGCTACCGCGCATCCCAAGCCCAAAACTACGCCACCCAGAGCCGCAACCTCGACGGGCGCGCGTTCTATCAAAACGGCAAGGTCTGGACCGACTCGACCGCCCAGGCCCGGCCGGACCTCAGACAGGTCAACATCAAGTTCAACAGCGACGCCTATTTCGCCTTGCTCAACCAGCACCCCGCGGCCACCCGCTGGCTGTCGCTCGGCAGCAATCTTGACCTCGTCATCGACGGCACGCTCTATCAGATACGCGACGGGGAAACGTGATCTCCCGCGTCGGTTCCTTGGCGCTCCTTTCACTGGCGAGTCTGGAGACTCGCGCTCCATCCCAACCACCCAACCATCAAGCCCTGTTATGAAACACATCATCATTGTTACTTGTGCCGCCATGCTTGCCAGCCAGGCGGCGGAAACCGCGCATCCAACACCACCACCACCGCCGCCGG
>JAPLUJ010000111.1 GCA_026397695.1 Verrucomicrobiota bacterium
CGGCGGCCCATTTGTTCAGCAATCACTACAATCAGACGCGGGCCGCGTATTACCAGCAGCTCGATTACGCGAGCAAGTCGGGCGGGGACATCGTGCCGTTCGTCGGTTACGCGGTGAGGGGCTTGGTGGACGGTTTGCGGGAACAGCTTGAGAAAATCTGGGAGCAGCAATGGGATGTGGTGTGGCGGAATTTTGTGCATGAGCGATTCCAGAGTCGTAACAGTCCGACCGATGCACGGCAGCGGCATGTGGCGCTGGATCTTGGCGACGGCGGCGAATGGGTTGAGGTGAGAAAAGTGGCTGAGTTGACGCCGCGGTTGGCAAAGGCTTACGCGGGCAAGACCGCCAAGACATTGCAGCGCGATCTGAACGCGCTGGTCGAGATGGGCTTGATTGCCCGCGATGGCCGGAAGGTCAGAGCGCGACGGGAAGTCATCCTTGCGTTCTTGCCCCTGCGGAAGAAACCGGAAGCACCAGCAAAGCCATGAAACCCGTCCGACGCCTTATTGAGTGGGAACAAGCCGCTCATCGCAATGCGTTGGAAATGAATGGGTTCTTATTTGAGTAGAAAACGTCCGCGCCATGTCCCACGCCTACACCGAGGACCAATTAGTCGAGCAACCAGCCATCGGATTGTTTGCGGAGCTTGGCTGGACTATTGCCTTTGGCAACCCTCACCCCGGCCCTTCTCCCAGGAGGAGAAGGAGTTCTTCCGCTCCCTCTCCCGCTGGGAGAGGGAAACAGGGTGAGGGTCGCGGCGGCCAACAAACAGTTAGAGTCCGCGTTATCGATTGGGAAAATTCCGCCGCGAATGATTTTCTGTTAGTCAGCCAGTTCAGCGTCACTGGCGCACTTTACACCTGCCGGTCGGATTTGATCGGCTTCGTCAACGGCCTGCCGCTGGTGGTCATCGAGTTGAAGAAGCCCGGCGTGCCGGCGCGCGCGGCGTTCGATGAGAATCTAACGCATTACAAGCAGCAGATTCCGGCGCTGTTCTGGTATAACGCACTGCTCATCGCCTCTAACGGAACGGACAGCCGGGTAGGGTCGCTCACGGCGGACTGGGAGCGGTTCTTCGAGTGGAAGCGCATCGAGCGCGAGGACGAGCCGCGCCGGGTGGCGCTGGAAGTGATGTTGCGCGGGACGTGCGACCGGGCGCGGTTGCTCGACCTGGTGGAAAATTTCACGCTGTTTTCCGAGCACAAGGCCGGGCTGGTGAAGATCATTGGACAGAATCGCCAGTTCCTCGGCGTGAACAATTCCATCGCTTCGATGCTCGTCGCGCGGAAGCTGGGGCACGTTCGCGTCGGCGTGTTCTGGCAGACCCAGGGTAGTGGCAAGAGTTTTTCGATGGTGTTCTTTGCGCAAAAAGTGCTGCGCAAGGTGGCGGGCAACTGGACGTTCGTGGTCGTGACCGACCGCGTGGAACTGGAACGGGTGGAGCGGGAGATTGCGAAACTTGTCAAGAATCCCGATGGAAAGACGCCCAGGGTCATCGGCCCGGCGGATGCTATTAGGCTTCAAGAACTCAATCAGCGTCTGGAAGTGCTCAAGACAACCGACATGGCGCTGATCGTGTCGCCGGTACAGAACGAGATCGAGCAGATGAAGAGGCACGGTCTCGACATCGAGCCACACCGGAAGCGAATGAACGACGAGGCGCTGGACGAAAAGTTCAAGGACTCCTCGGACCCGTTGCGGATCGTCTTCCTGTGCGCCATGTGGCTGACGGGTTTCGATGTGGAATGCCTTTCCACCCTCTATGTGGACAAGCCGATGAAGGCCCACACGTTGATGCAGGCCATCGCCCTGGCAAACCGGGTCTATCCCGGGAAAGATTTCGGCCTGATCGTGGATTACAACGGGATGCTGAAAAGCCTGCGAGAGGCTTTGGCACAATACGCTCTCGGGGACGATAGCGGCGGCGAAGAGGAAATCATCGCACCCATCGCCGAGCGGGTTGCCGCATTAATTTCCGCGC
>JAPLUJ010000401.1 GCA_026397695.1 Verrucomicrobiota bacterium
AGCGCGCGAAACCTGCGACCTGCGGTATTTTTCCATCGCCCGCGGGTTGCTGGAAGCCGTGCCGGACGAGATCGAGTTCAAGGGCACCGAATCCCGCATTAACAACGCGCTTGATGATTGGGCGCGCCGCTGGGGCCGCGAGGAAGCGGCCGGCGTCGTCCTGATTTCCGATGGCCTGGACACCGGCGGAGGCCCGCCTGTTAGCTTGCATGTGCCATGCTGGGTGATGGAGGTGGAACCCCCGGGCACCGCCACCACCACACGCGTGACGGTGTGGCAAGTGGAACCCCCGCGCCGCCCGGTGGCCGGCGCCGAAACCAGCGTGCGCGTCGTGCTCCAAGGCTGGGGCGTGGACGGCAAGGACATCCCTGTCGAATTGTGGAGCGAGGGACGCAAAATAACGGAAAAACGCGTGCGCTGCATGCGCCGCGGCGATGTGATGGAAGCCATCCTGCCGCTCAAACCCGAGCGTCCCGGCAGTTATGCCTATGAATTGCGGGTCACCGACCCGGCGGCGGACGCATCAGCGAAATCGCAGCCGTTCGTGGTGGCGGTCCGCCAGGAAGGACGCAGCGTGTTGTTGCTCACCAACACGCTGGGCTTCGAGGGGAAATTCCTGCGCCGCGCTCTAACAACCGACCGCAACGTGCGCCTCGACAGTTATGCCCGTTGGCAGGACGGCCGCTGGGCCAGTTTGGGCGATGGCACGGGGCCCGCCACAGACACGCTCGATCTCAGTGCCGCAGGACTCGCCGCCCGCGCCGCCGTGATTCTAGCAGATGTGAGTCCGGATGCGCTCAACCCGGCGCAGTGGCAGGCTATCGCCGATTACGCGGGCAAAGGCGGCGGGCTGGCGGTGCTGGGCGGACCTAACTTGTTAGGTTCGCCGCTGGCGGCGGCGGCCCTCGGCCGGATCCTGCCGGTGCCGACACCCGCGCCGCATCGCGACGGGCGCTTTGGCGTGAAGTTGACCGATGCGGGTTTGCGCCATCCGGTGTTCGGTCCGTTGTTTGAGGCGGTCAAGGATTTTCCGGCCTTGCAAGGCGCCAACCTGGCCACCGGCGTGGCGGGCAATGCCCAAGTCCTCATGGAGGCCATCGCCGACGGCCAGGCACGTCCGTTAGTCGTGGTGAAACAACAAGCTGCCGGGCGCGTCGCCGTGGTGCTCAGCGATACCCTCTGGCGCTGGCGCATCGCCGCTCCGGGATGGACCGGCAGGCTTTCCGCCTACGACACGTTCTGGGGGCAGTTGCTCGATTGGCTCGCCCCCGACCAGGAGGGTCTGCAAAGCGGTGGACGCATCGAACTCACCTCGCCGCACCCGTTTTATCGACAAGGCGACAAGGTGACCGTTCAGGCCGAATGGATCGGCAAAGGCCAGGCTCCTTTCAACACACTGGATCTATCAGTCAAAGATCCGTCGGGCATCACAAAACCGTTAGTGCTACAAGCCGCCGTCTGGCGCAACCCGGACAACCGCAGGGTCAATGGTTTTCGCGGTGAAATCGAGGTCGCCGCCACCGGCGTTTACGAGGTCGAGGCCCAGGCCACATGGGACGGCGGCGAAGCACGCTCCAACATGCGCATCGCCGTCGCCGCCTCGCCCGAGGAACGCCGCAGCGAAACCCCCGACACCGACTTCCTGCATGCCATCGCCCACCAAAGCGGCGGCGCCTATTGCGCCCGCGGCGAGGGCGACAAATGGCTCGAATTGCTCCCCAAACCCAAGCGCCTAACCGAACGCGAGGTAGTCACCGATATATGGAACCACCCGTTAGCCGCGACGCTGCTGTTAGGCCTGCTGTGCGCCGAGTGGTGGCTGCGCCGCCGCAACGGCCTGGCGTGAAATCGCCGGGTGCCATAAGGAGGGTGGACATTCCTGTCCGCCTATACCTGGAGGGGTGCGTCGTTAGTCGATGGGGTCGTGTCGTACGCCATTTTCAAGGTCAATCCGATACACCGGATGCGCCCAGATGTCAGCCACAAAGTGGGATCTGGCGAACACAGGGCGGGGTATTTTGGCAGACAAACTCGTCTGATAGAGGCGATATATGGGCACACGGCCTGAAATCTGCCAGATCTGAAACCACCGTAACTTGCTGAATATCATCTGGTAGCAGAGGGCGGATTTGAACCGCCGACCAAAGGCTTA
>JAPLUJ010000539.1 GCA_026397695.1 Verrucomicrobiota bacterium
CACGCTCGCCGCGCTGCATCAGATTTCCCTGATAGACCGACACCCCCCCCACCAGGGTGACGGACTTCGCCTTCAGATCGAGCACTGCGGTGTTCGAGAAAATCTCCAGGCCGTTGTCGCCCTCGATCTTGACCGGGCCGCCGAGACGCATGCCGGTTTCGATGTTGCCCTCGATCGTGCCGCCCTGATTGTTGATCTTGAGTTCTTTCGGCATCGCCGTTTCGATCGCGCCGGGTTCGCCAACAGGAATGGCCGGCGGAGGCACCGGAGTGATCGTATCGACGGGCGGTGAGGGTTTGGTATCCGGCAGCACTTGCGCGTCCTGAGCGCCGACCGGCAGGAGCAGCAGCGACGCAATCAGGCAGCCAACGGATTTCAGCATCGCCGGAATGAGATATCCTACGGCCCCGGAAGTAAAGAGCGAAAGACAACCCTGAAAATCCCTTTTACGTGGTGCGGATTTAGGGCATCTTGATCGCATGCATTCCCTACCACGGGTCGCCATCCTCGGAGTCACCGGGTTCATCGGCCGCGGGTTGCCCGCCCTGCTCGCGAGGCTGGGCATGACATGCACCGGCGTCAGCCGCGCGGGCGGCGGCTCCGTGCCGGGCATCGACCGTTGGCAAACACCCGCAACCCTCGATTTCACCGACCACCAGGCGGTTATCAATCTGGCCGGCGAATCGATCGCCTGCCGCTGGACTCCGGTAAATCGCCGTCTTTTCCATGAAAGCCGCGTGAGCCTCACCCGGCGGGTGGTCGAGGCTCTCCGCCGCGTGCCGGCGGCAGCGCAGCCAAAGGTCCTCGTCAATGCCTCGGCTGTGGGCATTTATGGCGACCGCGGTGATCAAGTGCTCACCGAAGCATCCGCTCCAGGCCACGGCTATCTGGCAGACCTTTGCCGCGAATGGGAGGCCGCCGCGATGGAGGCCGAAGCACCCGGGCTCAGAGTCGTCCGCCTGCGCACCGGTTTCGTTCTGGGCCGCGAGGGTGAAGCTTTCCGGAAACTCGTCGTGCTCTTCAAAGCGGGTTTGGGTGGCAGACTCGGTTCAGGCCGCCAATGGATGCCGTGGATCCACCTCGATGATCTGCGCGCGGCCATCGTGCACGCCGTTCTATCAGAATCCTTGTGGGGTGCCGTCAATGCCACCGCTCCCGCCGCGGATCGCAACCGCGATTTCACCCGCAAACTGGCCGCCGCGCTCCATCGCCCGGCGATCCTGCCCGTGCCGCGATTCGCACTGCAACTCGCGCTCGGGGAGTTCGGCGGCGCACTGCTCGCCGGTCAGCACGCCCGGCCCGCCGCGCTGGAGGCCGATGGTTTCAATTTCCGCTTCCCCACGCTGGAGTCAGCTTTCGCGGATCTTGTCCGTTAGAAATCCAGACCGCAATGTCATTTCAAGCGCCGTTCGCCTTGCCCACCACCAGGCAATCATAGACGGTACGGTCCGGTTGATACTTCGCATACGAGCGCAACAGGATCTGCACGCCCCGGTGCTCGGATCGTCCGTGCGTCTCCAGATCCGTGGTGATGTGCTCCTCTCCGTCGATCAGGCGCATGATCTCCAAGTCCTGACCGAGCACCCACGGCTTGTGACCGGGCACCCATACAATCATCACCGGCACCAACTGGGAAGTGATCTCAAGCGGCACTGCGGCGGGCCCATGCTCGACCGCCGCATGCTTCACCTCTAACTGGATCATCCGCGCCCGCGCGTCCGGGGCCATCGATTCGAGTGCCGAGTTGATCGCATCGAGCAGGCAGTGGCGCACTTCCGATAGATCCTCCAACGACGCCAGTGACTGCATCGATGGCATGGTCTGGATGGCCTTGGCCAGCGACGAGATTTCCTTGAGATAGGAGTTCTTCTGGCCGTCCGGCACGAAATACATCACCACCAGGTGCACCGGGCTGGCGTCGGGCGACCCGTAGTCGATGCCTTGCGGGCTCCAGCCAACGGCACATAACAATTCGCCGTCCCAATCCGAACGCGCGTGCGGGCATGCCCAGCCTTTGCCGATGCCGGTGTTATGCTGGCGCTCGCGTTCGAGCACGGTTTCGGTGATGCCGCATTCCCCCCCGATATCGGGAATCGCCTCGATGAGGGTCGCCAGATATTCCAGCGATTTTTCCTTGTGGTTGTCTGGCAACTCGATCAAGCGGCCTTCCTGAAGCGCGGTGAGCAGGCTTTTCATGTCAATCTATACCGTATTTATTGTGGAACCAAACCTTCACATGGTGGGTGATTAAGGCATAACCAAGCAGGAAGCCGCCGATCCAATACCAGTAACTGGCGGGCAGCGGCACGAAACCGAAATAGGCC
>JAPLUJ010000218.1 GCA_026397695.1 Verrucomicrobiota bacterium
ATCAGCGGTGGCGACGGCCCACACGATTCCGCCATCCCCGATCAGGCGCTGATAGAGAACCTCGCGCTTGGACGCACTGAGTTTTTTCGAATCATCGAGACCGGGACAGGAAAACCCGCAGGGCAGAATAACCGCCGCCGCCGCCACCGGGCCGGCGAGCGGGCCACGGCCCGCCTCATCGACGCCTGCGATGCGCCGGAGGCCACGGGCTTGTAAGGCGGTTTCGAAGGTTAGATCGGGCACGGATCAGAATCCGGTGAAACGCGCGTGCGTCGTTCTCTGCATATAGCTAACTGTGGAGAAAAGTTGATCGGCGAACACTGTTCCATCCGCGTCCACCACCATCCCGATGCCGGTATGCGTCCAATCATTCACCATGTTCTTGTGGTGATCTGAGGAGCCCTTCCAAAGGCCAATGACAGCGGTCGCCGGGGTGCCCCCGGCATGGTAGGATGACGCGACGTTTTCACTGATGTTCTCCATGTGAAAGCGCTCGCGGGCGACCAAGGCCCGGCCGTCAAATCCGACGTGGCTGACGTTCTTGCCATAGATTGAAAACGAACCACGGTGTTGGCGGAGATATTCGCAATGCTGTTGCGCCAGGCGGTCCAACCCGGCGTGGCGCTGGAGTTCCTTGGCACCCTGACTGCGGCGGTAGGCATTGACTGCCTGAAACACTTGCGCAGCATGCGAGGAGTCAGCTTGCGACGAAATGGAAACCGGCACCTTGGTCAGCGGGGGATTGCTAGCGCAGGAAACAATGGCACAGGCACATATCATTGAGAATAGATGAGGATATAGTTGTGTATTCATACATGGCGGGATCTATGGTAATCCTTCAGGCAACCCCACCATGGAGTCACCGTGAGGCGCAATGTATGACAAAAAGAATGTGAGACGCAGGGATGACGTTTGTGGTACTTGTGTCACGGTTTCAACCACATCAACAAGACACGCAGCTCAAAATTGCAACGTCGCCCGGATGCCGAAAACCTGTGGATCACCGGGGGAACCGGCTTCGATCTGCGGGTTGATGAAGGTGTAATACTCCCTGTCCAGCAGATTGCGTCCGTATAACGCCACCGAAAATCGCTCCACGGCATAGCCGATTTCGGCATCCCAACAAAGATACGAGCCTTGGCTATAGCGATCCGTGTTGGCTTCGTTGAAATAGGTGGTGCCGGTCATGCGCACGGCGGATTGCAGGTAAAACCCCTTCGGGAAATCATAACGTGCACCCAGACTGGCCGTGAACTCGGGCACATAGGGCACCGCGTTGCCATCGGATGGTGCGTCATCGAACCGCGCATGCACCAATCCCGCGCTGCCTTGCACGGTCAAGCCATCCACCGGTTGCCAGCGCACTGCCGTTTCCACTCCCAGTGATGTCACCGTGCCCGCATTCGCGGTGTAAAAATCGGTGGATTTCGGTGCCTGGCGGTTCAGTTGATAGTCGTCGATGTGGTTCCAGTAGCCGGTCAGCGAGCATGTCAGGTGGTGGTCGGGCAGGGAAATTTCCGCCCCCAGCTCGTGGGTCAACGCCACCTCGTCTTCATAGCGAGCCAACCCGGCGGTGCTCGCAAAGGCTGAAAACCCCGCCGGCTTGATCCCCATCGCGCCGCGTGCGAACAGCCGCACGTTCTCACATAGGGCATAACTCGCGCCAATCTCCGGCGTGAAATACCAGTCACCCATGTCCTCGCGCACCACGCTCGGAGCGGGAATATAGCCCGGCGGAAGCGCCGGCGACGCCGAGGTCTTGGTGCGGTCGATGTCCGCATTCACATATTCCAAGCGCACCCCGGCTAACAATTTAAGCCGCGCGTTGACGTCATACGTCGCCCGTCCATAGGCCGCCACATTCCACTGATCGATGGCGTATCTGGTGCGCTCTGAATAGGGCACCGCATATCCCGGCATGAGGTCCACCGGAAACGCCCGCGTGGCATCGCCAGTGCTCGCCTGGTTCATGAAAAACAACCCCGTGCGCCACGACCACGGGCCGGCATCCTGCGGCGATTCCCAACGGAATTCCTGGGTCCACAACCGTTGGTCCTGGATAATCGTCGAACTCATTCCCAATCCCGGAGGACTCGCCGTCAAATCCAGATCCGTCACGCTCGGGTCGAGCTGCCAGTCCTGCCACGCGGTGATCGACTTGAAGCGTCCCCACGGACCCTCCTTGGTATAGTGCAGCGATACCTGATAGCGCTCCATGTCGGTCTTGCCGGGAATGTCCGACTCCACCCGGAATGGATTCCGGCTGTCTAACAAACTAAGCCGCGCGCCGCCGTCGTTGGCGCGTTCCGCCAATACCCGCAGCCGCCATTCGGTATCCGGCGCCGGTTTCCAATACAGGTTGGCCAGCCCGCCGGTGAGTGACCGGTCGTCGGTGGTCCGGCCGAGGGTGGTATTATCGATGAACCCGTCGCGCTGTTGATGATAGAGTTGCAGGGTTTGGGCGAACCCCCCGCCCAAGGGACCGCCGGTGCGCAGGCTGGCACCCCATGCGTTATACGATCCGAAATCGGTGGTTAGACGGGTCTCGGTTGCAACGCCCGGCCGCGGGGTGGTCATGTCGAGCATGCCCGCCGCGCCGTTGCGGCCGTAGATCGTCCCTTGCGGGCCGCGCAGGATCCGCACCTGGTCGTATTCCAGCAAGCCGGACGGATAGCTGCAGGTGTCGCCCATCGGCACATCGTCCACCACCATGCCCACCGCCGGCGGCGAGAAAAACAAGGTGTTGGCCGAGCCCCGCATGCTGATAATATCACCATAACCGCGCGTGTCACTCGTCACCACGGCAAATCCCGGCACCAACCCCGAGAGACCGGCCACCGCATCCACCTGAAACAAATCAAGATCCTTTTCTAACAAAGCGCTCGCGGCGTCCCGTTCCGCCGTCACCACCAGCGGTTCCATGGCGGCGGCGGGCTGGGCGGCATGCGTGAGAACCGGCAGGCAGCCGGCAAGCGTCAGGGTGGTGAGTAACAGGAAACGTTTATGTGTTTGATAACTCATGGTCGATCTGTATAATATTTGTTAGAAAAGGGTCATTGCCATTCATGGTACGGTCCCGCATCCAGGGATCGAGGCCCGGGCTGGCGCAGAGAGACATGAACGTGGAATGACTTGCAAGGGAAAACCCCTGGTCACAGTTGATAGCACATCAGCTTGTCCTGTTCGCGCAGGTAGAGCCGGCCGCCGGAAACCACCGGATGCGCCCACGATTCCTTCTCCTGGAACTGCGGCTTGAACGAGCCCTTGATCTTGCATTCCTTGGGCGTCGCCTCGACCAGCACCACCAGGCCGTCCTGATAGCGGAAGATCAGGTGGCCGTCCGCATAGGTGACTGCCGCCGAGCCTCCGCCCGGGGGTTTCACCGGTCCCCACATGAGCTTGCCGGTCTTGATGTCGAGGCACACCAATTCGCCGCTGTTTTGCTGGTGGCCGCAATAGAGATAGCCGTCCACCAACACCATGCCGCCATGGTGGTTTTGCAGGGTGTCGGCATTCAGGAAGTAGACCTCCGTGGCTTTAACGCCGTCGCCATCTTTATCAAGTTTCACCAAGCCCGCGCCGGCACCGTAGGCGGAGGAGATGTTCGCCGTGTTGTTCGCCGTGTTATCATATCCCCAGAGGAATTTCCCGTCGGCAGCCCGTACCCCGATCACCCCGCGGCCGATCATTTGCACGTATTGTTTGACGCCCGCCGCCATTGAGATCATCACCGAGCTGTAGCCCGCTCCGTCCTTGCCCTTCTTCCCGAACTCCGGCACCTTGCATTTCCACAATTCCTTGCCGGTGTTTTTTTCGAGGGCCACCATCATCGCGTCCGGTCCGCCGGGTGTGCAAACCGCCGCGTTCCCATCCACCAGCACCGATTCCGAATAGCCCCAGCCGGACATCATCTTGCCGCCCCAATCATCCGCGAAACTCTTCTTCCAGACCAGCTTGCCCTCGGTTGTTAGACAGGCGATCGAGCCGTTGGATGTGGTCACCCACAGGTGATCCCCGACCACGGTCGGCGTGCATCGCGAGCCCGCAGACATGTGTTTCGGCACCGTTTCGGTCAACACCGTGGACCATAACACCTTGCCGTCCTTGGCATTGACCGCCACCACTCCCTGGCCGGCCTGCAGATTGCCCGTGGTGTAGATCCGGTCGCCCACAACCGCCACACCGGCATAGCCCTTGCCCATGCCTTCACCCATCCAGAGCAACTCCGGTGCCTTGGTCTCCCAACTCTTGATGATGCCCGTTTCGCTCGATTTGCCGTCAAGGTTGGGGCCCCGGAACTGCGGCCAATCCTTGCCCGCCACCACCCCACCCCCGAGCACCATGCCCGCCAATGAAATGTGCAGGCCCAGTTTGAAAGCATCCGTTGTCTTCGATGTGATATTGATCATACGCAAACCAGAAACGCACACCTGCATCCACTTCTTTCACGAAAAAATTCTATCACCTGCTCACCCTGTCGGCTGACGGCCCATGGATCGATGGCGGCCCGCCCCAGCCCGAAGAACCCACCGGCACCCCGGCGACCCTGCCCGGTCCGTGAGGGAGCCTGGATCCCTGTTTCACCTCCAGTGACTTGCCATTCAGAGCGTTCCCATCAAGCTCCCGCCGCAGATTGCCCCTGCATGGCCGGCCAGCAGCCCCGCAAGCTCAACCGGTGGATGCGAAGTGTCGGATCGCGCCCGATCCAACCAGGCTCGCCGCGCCCATCCACGAAGGCCACGCCAATGGGCATGTCGAGTTGGGTGTCGGCCAGATGAATCATCTCCTCTTCCGCCCGCTCGCACATCTCGATCCATTCCATTTTCATCGCGATCGGATCGAGATCGCGGGCTTTGATCTTATCCAGAACCCCACGCTCGGTCTTGGCGAAGCGGCGCATCATTTTCAGCAGAAACAAGGGGCTGAAACCCTCGTCCTTGCCACAGGCCGCCCAAACAATGGCCTCCAGCGAGAAAAGCCGGCCGAGTTCCAGAATATCGACATAGTCCCGCGTCTCCGTCCGCCCCGACACGGCCAATGCCTTGTTCACCGCCATGTCGAACAAATGCAGCCGCCACCCGAGCACCGGGTCAGGCACGATGGGGAAAAACCGCCATGCCGAGTCATGTGCCCAATCGAGCGAAACCTCCTCCGTTCCGCGGCGCACATCGGCCCGGCGAAACGACGAGAGTGTGGTCCAATCGCCATATTTCTCATTGGGAATGACCTCGAAACCCGCCGCCCGCAATGCCGCCGCATCCCGCTCGCTCGCATCCGCCAGCGCCTCGACCGCATCGTGGAAAAAGTCGAAGTCCTTGGAAAACCGGGGCGATCCGTCCGCCGCGTTCAAGACCAAGCCGCCGGCAAAGTGGCTGGCTTCCGAGCGGTTCGACACGATGACCGCCAGCACCTCCCGCTGGAAGTGGGTTAAAGGCATTTTTGCAGGTCCTGTGCGGCACGCCAGGCTTTCTGGTTACCGTATTCTCTCAGATGGTGGACGACCAGCCGCACATCATCCATGAACCGCACCTTCGCTTCAGGATGCCAGAACCAGAAGCAGGCAAGGCCATATTCCTTCACCAACGCCTCCGCCCGCGCGACCAATTCAGGCGGCGCGGGAATCCGGGGCGGTTCGGAAAGATCGACGGCGGTGTTCATTTCGGGATTAGGATACGCCATCTCCGGCAGAATCGCAAGCGTCCAGATTGCTCTTGCTGGAAGCTGGAAATGCGGACCATCCTTGACCGCACCCAAGGCATGAAATCCGCCGCCCCATCCCGATCCGCCCACATCCAAGCGGCTTGTACCAGCTTTCTGGCGCTGTTCTCGATCGTGGGGATCGCGCTTTACGGGCTGCCGTTTTTCTATGATTTCATGGTTCGTGATTTCGGTTGGACGCGGGCGCAGGTGACTTCGGGAAACGCGCTGAGCAAACTGCTTGTCGGACCGCTGTTCGGGTTTGTGGCGGGGTATGCCGTGGATCGGTTCGGGCCGCGGCGCATGATGATGGTTGGCATCGTCATGGCTGGTGGCGCGCTGATCGGGTTGAGCACGGTCTCGGCGCTGTGGATGTTCTATTTTTTCTATCTGTTCAACGCGCTCGGCTACGTTTGCGGCGGGCCGCTGCCGAACCAGGTGTTGTTGTCCCACTGGTTCGACAAGTCGCGCGGCAAGGCGATGGGTTTCGCATATCTCGGGATCGGGATCGGCGGCGCGTTGGTGCCGTTGTTGGCTTACCGTCTGGAAGGGGCATTCGGCTGGCGCGGAGCCTTGGCCGCGCTCGGCGTGCTGATGATTCTCGTAGCGTTGCCGATGGCGTGGTTCCTCAAGGAAACGCCTGCGGCTGGCAGCGCGAAACAGGCCACCGCGCCGTTGGCTCCACTCCGGCCGGCGCTGCGCAGCCCGGCATTCTATCTGCTGGCGTTTGGCAGCATGTGTTCGATCGGCGCGGTCGGCGGGACCAACCAGAACCTCAAACTCTATCTCAGCCTCGATCAGGGATATGCCCAGGCCGAGATCGCGAGAATCATCTCGCTGGTGCTTACCTTCAGCATCGCCGGGCGGCTGCTGATGGGCTGGCTCGCCGATCACCTGCCCAAGAAGCATGTCATGGTCCTTATCTATCTGATAGTTGCTGCCGCCATCCCGCTGTTGTTCCATGCCTCCTCGCCGTGGGCGGTGATGTCGTTCGCCGTGCTCTTCGGGCTGGGGCTGGGTGGTGAGTATCTGATCATCCCGCTCATAGCCGCTGAATTGTTCGGGGTCAGGGTGCTCGGCCGCCTGATGGGAATTGTCATCACCGCCGATGGCGTCGCCGAGGCCGTGTCGCCGATGCTCGTCGCCTACCTGCGCGACCAAACGGGGAGTTATGCGGCGGGTTTTATAGTGCTGATCGGGTTGGCTCTGTTAGGCGCGGGCGCGGTCGGGTTTTTGCCGCGCGCCATCATCGGAGTGACCAACCACCCCACCCCATCACCCTGACTTCCGCACGGTCGCGCTTGCATTCTTCTCTAACATTCAATCGAATCCGCCTGATGGCCCAACCTCCGCACATCCCATCCATCGGCTCCTTGCGGGATGCCGACGCCTTCGCACGTCACCTGCTGGATGCCGGGATCCAGTTGCCGTTCGACCGTCAATTGCAGTCCGGAGCCGCCTCACCGCTGGGCCGGCCGCTCACCTGCGGGCGGATCACGCTGGGCAATCGTTTTGCGATCCACCCGATGGAGGGCTGGGATGGCACCGCCGATGGTCGGCCGACCGGACTAACCGAACTCCGCTGGCGGAACTTCGGCCGCAGCGGTGCCAAGCTGATTTGGGGTGGCGAGGCGGTGGCGGTGCGGCACGAAGGACGCGCCAACCCTCACCAACTACTCATCAATGAAAGCACCCGCGGCGACCTTGCCCGCCTCCGCGAAACGCTCGTCGCGGCCCATCGCGAGGCGACCGGCTCGGACGACGGCCTGTTAGTCGGCCTGCAACTCACCCATTCCGGCCGCTATTGCCAGCCAAACGCCAGGTTGCGCCACGAACCGAAGATTCTCTATCGACATCCGCTGCTCGACCGCCGCCTCGGCCTGCCCCCGGACTATCCGGTTCTAACGGATGGTCACATCCGCTGTTTGATCGAGGACTTTCATCGCGCGGCCCTGCTGGCTCGCGATGCCGGCTTTGGTTTCGTGGACATCAAGCATTGCCACGGCTATCTCGGGCATGAATTTCTCAGCGCCCACACGCGCGACGGCGACTATGGCGGAAGTTTTGAAAACCGGACCCGTTTCCTGCGCGAGATCGTCGCGGGCATCCGCACCACCGTCCCGGACCTCGAGATCGGCGTGCGGCTGTCTGCATTTGACATGGTGCCGTTCCGCCCGGACCCGCAACGTTCGACTCCCGGCCGCCCCGGCCCGGGCGTGCCGGAGTTGCCGCCGGAGTGCCTGCCCTATCGCTGGGGCTTCGGCGTGGACGCGGCAAACCCGCTGCAGCCAGATCTAACGGAACCGCTGCGGTTTCTCGCCCTGCTTCGCGACCTGGACATCCGCCTAGTGAACTTGAGCGCCGGATCGCCCTACTATAACCCGCATATCCAGCGCCCCGCATTGTTTCCCCCGTCCGATGGCTACCTGCCGCCGGAAGACCCGCTCGTCGGCGTGGCACGCCAAATCGCAGTCGTCCGGCAGCTCAAACAGCAATTCCCCGAGCTGATCCTGGTCGGCACCGGTTATACCTATCTGCAGGACTTCCTGCCGCATGTCGCGCAGGCGGCGGTGGCCGGGGGCTGGGTTGACTGCGTCGGTCTCGGGCGCATGGTGCTGGCCTATCCCGAATTCCCGCTCGATGTGATCGCCGGCCGGCCGTTGGCCCGCAAGCGCATCTGCCGGACTTTCAGTGACTGCACCACCGCACCCCGCAATGGGTTGCCATCAGGGTGCTACCCGTTAGATAATGCCTACAAGGCGAGCGGCTTCGCCGCACGGCTCAAGGAGATCAAAAAGTCGGACCCACAACCCACGCCATGAAACGACCCGTCGCATTCATCACCGGTGCCAGCCGCGGAATCGGCCGCGCCATCGCCATCGAATTGGCCCGCCACGGCCACGACATCGCCGGCAGCGCGCGCGGATTCGATCCGGCCGACACCAGCCGAGGTCTGTTAGAAGTCAAACAGCGCGTGGAGGAACTCGGGGGCAGGTTCCTGCCGCTGCAAGGCGACGTCGCAGCGCTCGACGACCACGACCGGATGATCGATGAAATCCATGCGGAGTATGGCCGCCTCGATGTGCTGGTGAACAATGCCGGGGTGGCTCCCGAACAACGGCTGGATGTGCTGGAAATGCATGCCGCCAGCTATGACCGGGTGCTTGGCATCAACCTGCGCGGGCCGTTTTTTCTCAGCCAAAACATCGCCCGTCGCATGCTCCGACAGACCGGGGAAAATCCGGCTGCGACGCGTGCCATTGTGTTCATCACTTCGGTTTCCGCCTATACTTCATCGCTGTCGCGTGCCGAATACTGCATTTCCAAAGTCGGCCTGAGCATGGCGGCGGCCGTGTTTGCCGACCGGCTTT
The DNA here is from genome assembly GCA_026397695.1 of Verrucomicrobiota bacterium. GTDB lineage: Bacteria > Verrucomicrobiota > Verrucomicrobiia > Verrucomicrobiales > Akkermansiaceae > Luteolibacter. The sequence continues at coordinate 9,069 of JAPLUJ010000218.1, forward strand.
CCGCTCACGGCATTCAGGTTTACGAAGTCCGCCCGGGCATCATCCGCACGGACATGACCTCCGCCGTGAAGGAAAAATATGACAAGCGCATCGCGGAAGGCCTGATCCCCCAAATGCGCTGGGGCACGCCGGAGGATGTAGGCAAGACGGTCGCGGCTCTGGTGGGCGGCAGCTTTAACTACTCGACCGGCGCGGTCATCGAAGTCAGCGGCGGTATGAACGTGCGCCGCCTCTAACATTGTATATCTATCATGATGAACCCACAGCATATCGACGAAGCGGCATTGCGCCGGCGGCTCGAACAGACATTCGCATTCGGCGTTGCGCAACTCGCTGGAATGATGGCGAAGTGGCCGGTCGCAAAGCCGGCACCGATCCACACGGAAAACGGCGTCTGGTTCCGCCCGAATTTCATGTGGACCGATTGGTGTCCCGGCTTCCATGCCGGAATGATGTGGCTGGCGCACGAACGCACCGGCGACGCGTGTTGGCGCGAGGCGGCCGAGGCCTACACTCGCAAACTCGAACCCCGGAAGTTCGACCGCGATGTCCACGACCTCGGTTTCATCTTCATGTCCACCGCCAACCGTTGGCATAATCTGCTAGCCGATGGCGACCCGGTGAAACAATGGCTAGCCGACATGTTGGCCACCGCCGGCACGGTGCAGTCATTGCGCTGGAAGAACACCGGCGAAGATCACTATATCTATTCCTTCAATGGCCCGCAGTCGCTGTTCATTGATGTGATGATGAACATCCGCATACTGTTCCGCGCCCATCAACTCGGCGGCGCGGACGAACTTTACCAGCGCGCGGTGACCCATGCCCGCACCACCGAAAAATTCCTGGTGCGCAAGGCCGGACCGCGCCTCGTCGATGGCGATGGCAAGGTGATTCACGAGGCGATCTTCAACCCGGAACTCGGTGAGTTCCGCAACCTCTCATCCCAGCAGGGCTACTCCCCGTTCACCTGTTGGTCACGCGGCCTGGCATGGGCGATGTATGGTTTCACCGACACTTGGAACTTCACTCAGGATCCGCTGTTTCTCGAAACCGCCGAGCGCTGTGCCGGATTCTATCTCGAGCACACCCCCGCTCATGGCGTGCCGTATTGGGACTTCGGCGCGCCGAACATCCCCAACGAACCGTTAGATAGTTCCGCCGCCGCGATCGCCGCCGGTGCGTTCTGGAAACTCAAGGACATCGGTGAAACCCGCCGCAACCGGGAAATCTACCGCCTTGCCGCCCTCAATATTTTACAGACCCTCACCGGCAATGATTTCTCTAACGACCCATCGCGGGATGGCATTCTGCGCCATGGCGTCTATCACAAACCGATGGGTTGGGGCGTGGACGCAGCGCTCATGTGGGGCGACTATTTCTTCATGGAAACCCTGCACGCCGTGCTTGCCGATGCGCCCACCAATGCGCCGTAAACCAGGCCAATACTCGCCGCGTTTAGCGCTTAATCTCCCGAAATCACCGCCTTGAGATCCTCCATCGACCACCCGGACGCATCCGCAGCACCGGTCTCGTCGATGGCCGTCGCAAGTGCTCGCTTCCTGGCCTGCAAACGCAGCACCTTTTCCTCAACCGTGCCTCGCGTCAGCAGACGATAGACCGTGACCGGCCGGGTCTGCCCGATGCGATGCGCACGGTCGGTCGCTTGCATTTCCGCCGCCGGATTCCACCATGGATCAAAATGAATCACCGTGTCCGCAGCCGTCAAATTCAAGCCATATCCGCCCGCCTTGAGACTGATCAAAAACACCGCCGGACCATCAGGATCCTGAAAATCCTCCACCAATCGCTGCCGGTTCCGAGTCTGCCCATCCAACCTCAAACAACCCCAACCACGCTCGAATATGCATTTCTCGATTTCCAGTAATTGCTTTTGGAATTGACTGAATACCAATACTCTATGATTACCGCTAATTGCCTCTTCCAACAATTCCATCAGGCGTTGGAGCTTGGCGGAACGCCGTGCCACCAGCAGTCGGTTCCAGCGCTCGTTTCCAAGCAATGCCAGATCACAACAAGTCTGGCGGAGCCGCAGCAGGGCGGTGAGCATCTGCATCCTGGCAGCCCCGGAATTTCCCGTGTCGGCGATGGTCTCCACCCGCTTGCGTCCTTCCACCAGCAGCTCGCGGTACACCGCCTGCTGGTCCGGGCTCAGGTCACAGTATTCATCGATGAAGAGTTTGGACGGCAGCTCGGGGGCGACCTGTTCCTTGGTGCGACGCAATAGAAACGGCTGGGTTTTGAGTTTCAAGCGTTCCATGACCGCCCCGGCGGACTCACCCTCGGCGAGTGGCAGTTCGTAGCGCGCGCGGAATTCCTCGCGTCCGCCCAACCAACCGGGCTGAATGAAACGGAACACCGACCACAAATCCCGCACGCCGTTTTCCACCGGCGTGCCAGTGAGCGCAATCCGGTGCGACGCACGCAATTTGGCTACCGCA
>JAPLUJ010000253.1 GCA_026397695.1 Verrucomicrobiota bacterium
GGTGGCCGACAACGGCTGCGGTATGAGCCCTGAATTCGTCAAGACCCGGCTGTTCCGTCCGTTTCACACCACCAAAACCCAGGGACTTGGCATCGGGATGTTCCAGTGCCGGAAAATCGTCGAGGCGCACGGCGGGAGCATTTCGGTCGAGAGCCAGCCGGGTAACGGTACCTGCTTTACGATCCTGCTGCCATTTGGTAAGGATCCCCAGCCCGACAAACGTTCACCATGAAACCGAAACTTCTGATCATCGATGACGACGAGGAAATCCGCACCCAAATGAAGTGGGCGGTGGCGACCGACTATGAAGTGGCAATGGCGGGAGACCGCCGCAGCGCCATCGAAGCCTTCCGCAAGCAGCGTCCAGAAGTCGTGCTGCTGGATCTGGGGTTGCCGCCCAGCCCCAATGACACAAAGGAGGGGATGGCGACGCTGGCCGGGATGCTGACACTGGATCGTTTGGCGAAGATCATCATTATCTCAGGCCAGAGCGACCGTGAAAACGCGGTCAAGGCGATCGGTGCGGGTGCCTATGATTTCCTCTGCAAACCTCTCGATCTCGGACAACTCAAACTCTTGCTGCAGCGTTGTGTCTATGTGTCCGAACTCGAGCGGGACTACCGTCGGCTGCAAGACGAGGAGCGGCCGGACATGTTCGAAGGAATGCTTGGCGGCAGCGATGCGATGCAGGAGGTTTTCAAAACCGTTGGCAAAGTCGCGAGATCAAGCGCCCCGGTCCTGATCCTCGGGGAGAGCGGGACCGGCAAGGAAATGGTTGCCAACGCGATTCACCGCAGGAGTGCTTTCAAGGACACGCGATCCCCGAGAACCTGATAGAAAGCGAACTGTTCGGCTACGAGAAGGGAGCCTTTACCGGGGCTAACACCCAGCGCATCGGGCTGGTCGAGACCGCCGCCGGAGGGACCTTGTTCCTTGACGAGATCGGCGACCTGCCGCCGCCGGTTCAGGTGAAACTGCTGCGTTTCCTGCAGGAAAAACGTATTCAGCGGGTGGGCGGGCGGCAGGAGATCGAGATTGAGGCACGGGTGTTGGCTGCGACCCATGTGGATCTCGCCAAGGCCCTTGAGGCGGGGCGTTTTCGCGAGGATCTCTATTACCGCTTGGCCGTGGTTGCGTGCAAACTACCGCCGCTGCGCGAGCGGGGTGATGACATCATTCTTCTGGCCAAGGATTTTCTCAAGCGTTTCGGGGCGCAGAACGAGCGGGACGGACTGGCCTTCAGCCCCCGGGCGATTCAGGTGATTACCGAACATCCCTGGTCGGGCAATGTGCGGGAGCTTCAGAACCGGATCCAACGGGGCGTGATCATGGCCGATGGCCAGTGGATCACCGAGGAGGATCTGGAACTCACATCGCCCGTTCCCTCCGCCAGCCCCGGCGGCTCCAACGGTGCATCTGCTGCCGCTGGTCTCAAGGAAGCACGGGAGCGATTGGAGCGGGAGATGGTGCTCCTGGCCATGGAGCGCAATGACGGGAACGTTTCCGCCGCCGCCAAGGAGTTGGGCATCAGCCGCCCGACCTTCTACGAACTGATGAACAAGCCCGGGGTTTCAAAAGAGTCGTGAGGGATTCCGCAGAGGACAGTCTCCACGCAGTTACAATCTCCTCTCGGTGACACCACAAAAAGGGCCGGATTACTCCGGCCCTTTTGATTTTGTATGATGCAGCGGGGATTGTGTTATGCCAGCTTCCGCCGCAGCCCGGCGATAGCCGCCAGCGCGCCGCCGAGAAGAACGAGGGTAGTGCCGCCGTCGGGCGTGGTGCCGATACCGCCACCGCCAGTGGCGGTGCCAGCCTTCAGGCCGCCGATGAACACCCCGCTGTCATAGATGCTATCAAAGGTGTCGGCGATCGCGATGGTGAGGGTGTGAGTGGCGAGGCCGCTGTCGAGAATGCCGCCCACGTTGA
>JAPLUJ010000613.1 GCA_026397695.1 Verrucomicrobiota bacterium
ATGCCCAGGTGGCCGACCTCGCCACGAAGATTGTGCGGCAAATCAAGGAACGCGGCCCCTTCCTCTCGCTCGGGGAATTTGTCAACCGGCGCATTGCCTACTCCACCCTGGGCCTGAAAGGGACCATTCAGACGGCCATCGATGACACTGCGGTCAACCCAGCCGCGCTGTATGACACCTTTGATACGGGCGGCTATCCGCCCGACGGCAAAGCCAACATTTCTCCTAACAACACAGGCGTCGGCATTCCCGGCTATCTGACCCAGGCGGACGTGTTGCAATCCCTCGCGCCGGTGATGACCGTCCGCTCCGACACGTTCACCATCCGCGGCTATGGCGAGACGAAGGATGCCTCAGGCAAGGTGCTTGCCAGGGCATGGTGTGAGGCGGTGGTGCAGCGCGTCCCGGAGTTTGTCGATGCCGACAATCCCGCGCACACGGCCATCGCGAGCCTCAACCCAACCAACCGGTTGTTCGGCAGGAGGTTTTCGATCGTGTCGTTCCGTTATCTGGTCCCATCCGAAGTGGGTCTTTGAAATCATCCTGTCATGAAGGTTCCGCTGTTAGCCAACTCCCTGTCCGCCCGCCTGCGTGCGGTGATTGTCACCACACTGGTGCTCGGCCAATCGCTCCACGCCATCCCGCTGCGGGTGCTGGCATGGAATGATGAAATCGCCGGACGCAAGCTGGCGCTCGGCGATGCCAAGAGCAGTGCCACCATCGACGCGATGCATCCGTCCAAGCGCACCAAACCCTATCAAGTGGCGGCGGGAGACAAGCCCGTCGTGATTCAGGCCCTCGACAGGACCGACAAGGATGGCAAACCCGCCGCGAGTCAAATCCTCATCCCGCCAGGCACCAGGCAACCTCTGCTGTTATTGTTGCCGGATGAAAAATCCGCAACCGGACTGCGTCTGATCGTGCTAGATGACGATACCGCGAACTTTCCGTGGGGTGCCATCCGGTTCATCAACGCCTCCGGGATCAAGCTGGCCTTCGTTTATGAAAAGAAAGCCGTCGTGCTGCCCGCCTCATGGGTTCCTGTGTTGGTGAATCCCGGAGGTGCCAACCGGAACATGGAAACACAATTGTTCTTTGATGACCAACCCGCGACCCTTGGTGTTCCTCGTCGCGGGCCAGGATCCCCGCCATGGCCCGGTAGCCATGAAAATGATCCCCGAAAACCGCAGGGTGTTCGAGGCAAATGCCAATGCCAACGAAGGCAGGTGATCTAACCACCCTGCGCCTGGCGGGATTTGGCAGACAGGGAGCTTCGTTCAAGGGTGGGTTTGACGTTCAGGACTTCTGCTTGGGCAATCACTTGAGCGCCTTCTGGGCCTCCTGAACCTTCTTCTTGAACTCGGTGGTGGCCTTCTTGTCGTTTTGGAGTTCCTTGCGGGTGGCCTCGGCGATGATCGAGGACATGTCGGGATTGAACACAACGAAGGTGACTGCGGCGCCGGTGGTGAAGTTCTGCCGGATGCGTTCCTGAAGGGGCGGCGGGAATCCGCTGGCGTCCACCTTGCCAATGGTTTCCGCGCGGGCGAACACCTTGACAATACCCGAACCAACCGCCTTGAGGCCGTTTTCCAGTGCGGCGGCGCAGTTGGGGCAGGTATCGTCCATGCCCTTGACGACGAGCACCACCAGCTTCCTGCCGCCCGCCTTGGTTTGCGCCTCCTTGAGTTCCGCAAGCGGCGTGAATCCGCGCGGGACATCATCCTTGGCGGAGAGTGGAAGGATCAGACAGGAGGCAAGGCACAGCAGGGCGGTAATCGATTTCATGGTTGTTGGAGTTGTGAGGTTGGGATTTTCCTCCCCCCCTCCCTAACCGGTATCGGGAGCCGCTCCAAGCACATTCTGTTTTGAGCGACATCCAATCTCCTTCTTCACTGGCATGAGGAGCAATGGATACTGACCTTATCCGCAGCGATCTTCTGGTAGCCATGTTGCGCAAAACCGCCCGCCACCTGATAATTCGGGGCGAATAGGCACGATGTGAC
>JAPLUJ010000151.1:0-4530 GCA_026397695.1 Verrucomicrobiota bacterium
TCATATGAGGTTTGGTTGGGGAGGCGGGACGGATTTACAGGACTAGCCGCATTGCTGCAACCCCTTGTTGCCATCCGCCCATGAATTCTGCATATTGCGGGGGTGAACCTTCCGAATGCCATCACGCTTTCGCGCCTCGTATTGACGGCGGTGTTTGTAGCAGGCACCACATTCGACAGTGCCGTCGGTCGCTGGATCGCCTTGGTGGCCTTTGTGATTGCGGCGATCAGCGATTATGTGGACGGCTGGCTGGCGCGCAAACTCGGTTTGGTAACGCCGGTGGGCAAGCTGCTCGATCCGGTCGCGGACAAGGTGTTGGTTTGTTCCGCGTACGTGTATCTGAGCGCCCAAGGAGAAGTCAATTGCCCGGTGTGGATCACGGTGTTGATTATGGCACGGGAATTTCTGGTGACCGGCTTGCGGCAAATCGTGGTGGAGGCCGGACAAGTCATGGCTGCCGATCGTTTGGGGAAATGGAAAACCGGGCTGCAGCTCACGTTTTGCATCACCTGTCTGGTGTGGTTTGCGTTCAAGCCGCTAGATCCGGGCAATTGGTTCGTGTGTTTGATCCAGTATCTATCGAGTCCTGACGGATGGTTGGTCCCGCTTTCGATGTGGTTGGCGTTGGGTCTGACGCTGCTCTCCGGCTGGAACTACCTGTGGGCTTACCGGCATCTGTTGCGCGGAAAGTGAGGAGCAGACAGAAGACTAAGAGACAGAAGACAGAAGAAAAGAGCAAGAGGAGCAGCGCGGCGCAAGGCTCTCTTGTCTTCTGTCTTCAAATCTTCTGTCTTCTGTCTTTGCGCTTTCCATCGGGTGGTCGGCTTTGCAGGCTCCGGCATGCGTGTGCGATGGCTTCTGACAGGTGTGTCGCTGCTGGCGGCGGCCGGTGGTGTGCTTGGGTGGTGGATCCACGGGCGCACGCCGCATCTCGGGCAAGCGGCCTATGGGCAAACGGCGGCGATCCTTGCGCACGGCCCGCGTCCGCCGGGATCGGAGGGATTGACGGCCGTGAGGAGCCATGTGAAATCGGAGTTGGCAAAGGCCGGTTGGGTGACTCAAGGGCAGTCGTTCGAGCGCAGCACTCCGGTGGGTTCCCTGACTTTCGAAAACCTCCGCGCGCGGTTCCCGGCGGGTGCGGCGGATCCATGGGGCATGCATGTTAGAGTCATCCTCTGTGCGCACCTTGATTCGAAACATTTCAAGGACCAGCATTTCCTCGGGGCCGACGACGCAGCCTCCGCCTGCGCCGCCATCGTGGAAATCGCCAAATTCCTGGCGAAAAGAAAACCGGCGCAGGCGCAGAACCTCGAACTTGTGTTTTTCGACGGCGAAGAGTCGCTGGGGCCTGACATCACGGCGATGGACGGGCTGTATGGCAGCCGCCACTACGCGAACCAATGGCGGACGCGCGCCGACAAACCGGAGTTCGGAATTTTGTTAGATATGATAGGTCACGAGCACCTGTCGATCCTGCTATCGTCCGACACACCGGCGGATTTGCGAGAGCGGGTGATGGCGGCGGCGAAGGCGGAGGATGCGCAACGCCACTTCGGCATGGCCATGGGGCCGATCACCGACGACCATGTGCCGCTTAATTCCGCGGGCATCCCGACGGTGGACATCATCGGCGATTTCGGCCGCAGCGGCTGGTGGCACACTCCGGCGGACAATCAGAAAATCATCTCCGCCAAGTCGCTCGACATTTCAATCCGGGTGACGCTGCGGCTGCTCGCTGGATTGTTAGAGAAGTGATAGAGAGTCATCGGTCATCAGTGACTCATGGTCAAAGGCTGCCCGTTAGATCTGGCCGCCATCCAACAGGCGATGAAGCCCGTCGCGAAATCCTCCGGGCGGGCGGCGATCCATGCCTCTATTTCGGCGACGGGAAACCACGCGGCGGCCGCTACTTCTGCGGCGGGAAAGCGCACGCAACCGTTGTGCCGGGTGAGGTAAAGCCTGACATGTTCCCAGCCGGTTTCCTCGCACGGTCGGATGCGGGCGATTTCCTCGGGGGCGTTGTCGATGCGGATGGCCATTTCCTCGTTGAGTTCGCGGATGGCGGCGGTCTGATAGTCTTCGCCGGCATTCAGATGACCGGAAACGCTGGAATCCCAGACGCCGGGATGGACGTCCTTGAACATCGACCGTTGTTGCAGCAGCAGATCACCGTGGGTATTGCAAACGAAGACATGCACCGCGCGATGGAGAAGCTTGCGGGCATGCACCTCGCCGCGCGTGCCGTGACCTGTTAGTTGATCATTTTCATCGACCACATCGAAGAGCTCGTCGGATTTCTGTGGCAGATCCTTGAGCGGATTGGGATCGCAATAGCGGGTGAGCTCGACCCACCGGGCGAGATCCAGTTCCTCGGCACGCGCGGTGACCGGCACTCCCAGAGTCGCGGCGATTTCCTCCCAGACGATGCCAGCGGGAAGTTGTTTTTTGAGTTGTTTGCGGCGCTGGGCGAAGCCGCGGCGGATGAGTTCATCGAACAACCGGTGATCGAAGGCCGGCAGTCCGGTGATCCGCGGGCGCAGAATGGCCACGCGTGAATCGATCCGCGGCTGCGGATAGAACGCCTCGGCCGGGACGATGCGTTGCGGGTCCACCTCCCAATCCACCTGCGTCCGCAGCGAGAGGATGCCGTAGTCCTTGGTGCCGGGTTGGGCCGCGAGTCGTGCAACCACCTCCTTTTGCAACATCACCACCGCCCGCTCGAACGGATGCGGGCGACTGAGCAGGTTTTTCAGAATTGCCCCCCCGCTCGAGTAAGGGAGGTTGCCCAAAAATCTCAACGGGCGGTGTTTGAATAACGTCCGTCCATCGAATTTCGCGCCGTCCGCCGTGTGGACTTCCACCGTCGGTTCGCCGCGAAATCGTTCTGTTAGCACGGCGGCCAGCCGGGCATCGTACTCAATGAGGATCAGACGCCGGACCTTGCCGATCAGGTGTTCGCTCAGCGCACCGGTGCCGGGGCCAACTTCCACGATGGCATCGTCCGCGCCCGCTTCGAGTTGTGCGACGATCCAGCGCGCCATGTTGGGATCGATGAGGAAATTCTGTCCGAGCTGTTTGCTAGGCAGAACGCCTGCGCGATCCAGTGTTTCCTTGATTTCCCGACCCGTCATGACCGCCCTTCATGCCTCATGGCGGCTGGCTGTGCAATCCCAAGCATCGGCAAGGTGGGCTTTCCCGTAATCAGCATAATTAGGGATTGCCAAAAGAGCTCTGGCTTTTTAGCTTGCCGCCGCTCTCAGGGCAGGTGTCAGAGTGGTCTAATGAGCACGCTTGGAAAGCGTGTGTGGGTGAAAGCTCACCGAGGGTTCGAATCCCTCCCTGTCCGCCATCTTCGCTGCCGTGCCGGAAGAACGCATGGGCAGGCCCTCAAGTGAGTCTTGCCAGATGCCTGTTCAGATGTTATGGACACGCATGCCGTTGTTACTTGGAGTGAACATCGATCACGTCGCCACCCTGCGTCAGGCCCGCTATGCGCAAACCCCGGCTTCTCCGCATGCGGAACCGTGCCCGGTCGCCGCCGGCCACGACGCACAGGCCGGCGGAGCGGACGCGCTCACGCTGCATGTCCGGGGGGACCGCCGCCACATGCAGGAAGCGGATGCGTTGCGGATCCGTGCCGAGATTCCGCTGCCCTTGAATTTAGAGATGGGGGTGACCGGGGAAATGGTCGGCATGGCGCTCAAGTTGAAACCGGACTTCGTGTGTCTGGTGCCGGAAGCACGCATGGAAATCACGACCGAGGGCGGCCTCGATGTGTTAGCCGGGTTGGCAAACATCCGCACCGTGGTGGCCTGTTTGCAGAATGCCGGCATCAAGGTAAGTTTGTTTGTGGATCCCGACCTCAAGCAAATCGCAGCGGCGGTTGCATGCCACGCGCAGATGATCGAATACCTCCTGGCCAACCGCGATCTCAGCCTCGAAATCGAAGGACCAGCCCTGGCGCTGGCGTTCGACACGCGCCTATCCGCCGCGGAGACCGAAGCCAACTTGCAGCGGCTGCTTGAGATTCGATTGCGCCTGCCCGAATACTTGTTTACAAAGACCTGATGTTGCTGGTGTTGATCATCCTGTTCCTGGTCGTGCTGCTGCCGGTTGTATTCGTCATCGTGCAATACAACGGGCTCGTCAGCCTGCGCAATTATATCAGCGAATCCTGGAGCAACATCGATACCGAACTGAAGCGCCGCTACGACCTGATCCCCAACCTCGTCGCGACGGTGAAAGGCTATGCCACGCACGAACGGGAAGTGCTCGAGCGGGTCACCGAGCTGCGCGCGCGCTGCGTGGCCAACAACGGCGCCCCCGCCGACCAGGCCCGGGATGAAATCCAGCTTGTGGCGGCTCTGAAACAGATGCTGGCCGTCGTGGAAAACTACCCACAGCTCAAAGCCGACCAGCAGTTCCTGAAGCTCCAGCAGGAATTGATTACCACGGAAAATCGCATCCAGGCCGCCCGCCGCTTCTACAACGGCAACGTCCGCGACTACCGCAACAAGTGCGAAACCTTCC
>JAPLUJ010000151.1:4578-5664 GCA_026397695.1 Verrucomicrobiota bacterium
CTGGTGGCGCAGATGTTCGGCTTCCAGCCGCAGGAGTTCTTCAGCGTGCCCCCGTCCGTCAAGGAAGTGCCCGACGTCGAGTTCCCCCGCTAGAATCTGCTTGTGCGCGGGCCAAACTCCGCGCGGCAAGCAGCTTGCGGCAGGTCACCGGTCTTCCCCGCACTCAGGCATCACGTGTCGCCAATCCTTCTACTTCGCCGAGGCCACCAATCGAGCACCAATCGAGGAACAATCGAGGAACAATCGAGACCGCTTCTGGTGTTCCTGGCTATCAAATGGCTTGTGGGTGGCTTTATCCGGCCAACCGAATCGAGCTCCATCGGCGTCCATCGGTGGTTCTCTTCCGCCTGGGTTGGGCTAAGGGCCGCGCTTGTGGGCGCTTGGCGCAGCAGCAATCGGAATGCAGCCTTCGGAATGCGGTTGGCTCCTGCTGCTGATGTTGGTTAATATTGCCGCGACATACAAAAGCGGACTGTCCCGGTGTCTATCGAATGAACAATCTAGCCCGTTCCATGCGGAAACCGGTGATGATGGGTAGCATGATGTCCAAATCCGATTCCAATGGCCCGTAACACTCGCTTCCGGCTTCCGGCTCTCGGGCGACTCGCCCTTCCGCCGCTCGTCGAGCTGGAGCTGCGCGCCGGCGCGCGGCGGCCGTTGTTCTATTGGATGCGGGGGTTGCTGGCGCTCGCCGCGGGCTTCCAGGGCTACGAACTGCTCGATCACTACATGCTGCGCCCGCCTCCGGCCTCCGGCATGCCCTGGGTGGCACCGGCAGGCGGCTTTATAACCGGCGCGGTTGTGCTCCACCAAATGTCCTGGCTGTTGTTCCTGGCCACTCTCCTGATGGGGTTGGTCGGCGCGGACAGCATCAACCGTGAACGGCGGGAAGGCACCCTGGGCCTGCTGCTGCTGACCGACCTGACTCCCGAACAGATCGTCTGGGGGAAGATGTTGTCGTGCGGCCTGACCTCCTTCCTCGTGCTGCTCGGCGCACTGCCGGCGCTCATGTTTCCCGTGCTGGCGGGTGGCGTGACCGGCAGCGAAGCCGCCATGATCGGGCTTGGCTTGTTGAACACCCTCTTC
>JAPLUJ010000252.1 GCA_026397695.1 Verrucomicrobiota bacterium
CCGGTGATTGCCAAACTACAAATCCTCTTCAGTGTTATTACGCGTAATGACCATCATCGCGGTTACGATGGCAATCATGGTAAAATTCACTTGATGTATACTCCTCTCGTTACCCTCCACAATCCATACAACGTCAATGTTTCATTCGATATCATGGAGGTGGGCTTCGACAGCCTGCCGCTCGGATTCGACTTCACATCCGTTGGCATTACAACAGGCAATATCCCATTCAACGAGCTGTATGACGGCAGCGGCCGAACGCAAGACCTCATCAAAAAATCGGTCGTGCTGAAAATCGCGAATTGGGTGGATTATGACAGAACCTTCAGCAGAACCTGGACGGAGGCCGAATTGCAGGCTGAAGCGGATGCTGAAAGCAATCAACCCAAGAGCGGACCGGTGGTCATGAGGCCGGGCCAGACCCTCATCTGCGCTCCCTATTTGGATCCAAACGCATACTTCGCCAAAAATGGCGAGGGTGGCAGTCGCACCACATTTTTTGACTATGCAAATTCCCTCAGCCGGTCGATCAAGACCAAGCCTGGATATAACGGACCGTTCATCGGTCTGGATTTCGACTGGCTCAATGCACGGAGTTCGCCCCTGTTCCTGAATGGCACATTAAATCCAGACAACCCGATTCAGGTGACTTGCAGCCCGGTTTTGCCCACCCGCGGTGGCAGCGCCTCGTTCGATGTGCAGGTGAAAATCGGTATCGGCAACTATACGCGCGACTACGGTGGCATCCGCTTTGAATACCCTGCCCTGACGGATCTGCAAGGCACGCTCAAGCCAATGACATTCAATACCACGATGGCGGACTCGTACGTTGATTTCGATGATCCGCTTAAAAACCACTACAAAGCGAAGCCATTTGCTCTTTTATCCGCCTATGCCCGGACGACCCACGGAGGTGTCAATGAATCCGGCGCGCGCTCCAAGGACAGCGTGCTTGGCAACGCCTTGCTCGATGGCCGTTTTGCCGGTAAACCGTTCCTGTTTCACAATCCCGCGCTTCCCATATCCATGGCGAATCTGCATAACAGCAAATTGGGAGCCTTGTCGTATGAATTGAGCATCGAACCCGTCAATATCGGCAGTCTGAACCGCATCTTGCAAAGCGATGCCACCAACCTCACCAGATACCTCACCGGCAACACGACCAATCAAGGCATGAAATCCGGCAGCTATCTGGAACTTCCCGTTGGGCCGATGCAAACGATCGCGGATTTCCGCAGATCCAATGCCCTAACTTCGCCCTTTGCTCCGAGTTTCGTGCAGCCGATTGCAAATTCCACGGCATCCCCGCTGATGACGACCAGCAAGGTCTCCGAGGCCGGCACCGATGGCTACAATCTGCTAGACCACTCCGTCTTGGCCAACCACGCGCTGTATGATGGTTTCTACTTCTCGACTTTCGCCACCGATGGCGGAACTCCAGGTGATGCATTCAACAGGTTCATGGATGGAACCAAGCCGCTGGCCTCCCAGGCATTCCAACCCTACCTGCCCGAGGGTGCCACCGCGCAGGATGCGGCGGCAACATTGTTTGCAGCAGGCAAGCCGAAAAGCGACGCCTATCAGAATGCGGCGCGCTATCAGATGGTGCAGGGACCGTTCAACGTGAACTCCACCAGCGTGAATGCCTGGAAGGCCAAACTGGCAGCCATGCGCGGCTGCAACGTCCCTTTCCTGTCATTGCTCAATGGCACGAAAACCCAACAAGCCGCAATGAATAATCCCATCTTCCCGATGTCGCTGCCGAATGACGCGGCATGCGACCTTGGCCTGGATTTGGCCACGGATCCGGGAAAGGAGAACCGCTGGAACGGCTTCCGGCAGCTCACGGATGCCGAACTCGACACCCTCGCGAAAAGGATCGTCGATGAAGTGAAGACCCGCGGCCCGTTTCGCTCAATGTCCGAATTCGTGAACCGCCGCATTGGGACTAACAGCCCGTTGACGCAGCGCGGGGCGCTGGAGGCCGCGATCGAGACTTCCGGCATCAATAACGGCACCTTCACCAATCAAATCCCCATCCAGGATGGTGACATAGCGGATCCCGTGCTCTACGGATTCAAAACCCCGCAGGTCGTCACCGGCAATCCTGCGGCGGGCGCTCCCGGATGGATCAGCCAGGGTGACTTGATGCGCATTCTGGAGCCTGCCGCGACCATCCGCTCCGATACCTTTGTCATCCGGGTATGTGGCGAGTCGAAGAATGGTGTTAAATTGACCCGCGTCTATGCGGAGGCGGTATGTCAACGCATCCCCGAGTATGTCGAGCCGGACAACGCTTCAACATCCAGTGGTGTGACAGGCACCGCCGCCGCGACCAGCAATAAATTCGGCCGCCGCATGAAACTGGTATCGTTCCGCTGGTTGTCACGCGAGGAAATCTAATTGATACGTGATGACTAAGAAATATTGGCATCTGATTGGCGCATTCCTGTTGTCCGCAGCGGCGCATTCTCAGGATGCAAAACCATCCGCCGCAGCGCTGAGTGTGCGGGCTTTCCTGCATGATCCATCCCATGGCGTGGTGGAGCTGTATGTCAAGGATGTGAAAGGCAATGTGGTTAAATTGTGCCTGACACCCGGGGAAATCGGCAAAGCGCAAGCAACG
>JAPLUJ010000168.1 GCA_026397695.1 Verrucomicrobiota bacterium
TCACCAGGTCGAGCTGTCTGTTAGACAGGTTGTGTTCGTTAGAAAACTTGCGGACCATTTCGGTGGGTGGCAGGGTTTGGCGGCCCATGACTTTGACCAGCGGGAAATCGAGATGGCTGGAGTTGGCATAGGCGCGGGCCACCAGTTCGGTGCACACGAGTTTGTCCGCGCTGAAAAAATCAAACTCGAAATCGTAGGGTTTGCCGAGGTGGTGGAAGGCGCGGGCCACGGCGTCCTTGACTTCGTCCTGGTTTGTTAGAGCGGGACGCAGCACGGCGGCGGAGTCGGCCACGCCAAGGCAGTGTTCCAGAGTGGTGAAGCGCACGCCATCGGGGACGGCTTCGATGATGGCATGGAGTTGATCCCCACGGGAATCACTTGCAGGCCGGCGGCTCCGGCGTCGAGCGCCTGCAAAATCAGGCGTGCGGTGCCACCGAGAACCTCGGTTAGGGCACGCAGGTCGTGGGTATTGCCCTCCGGGAAAATGCCGATGGCGCAGCCGGCTGCGAGCGACTCTGCGGCCTGGGCCAGGCTGTTGAGGCTACGTTTGGTTTGGGCGGGATCGTCTTTGGGACGGTGGACCGGAATCATGCCGATCCACGTCATGAACCGGCCAAAGAACGGGACATGAAACAGCGGGGCTTTGGCGAGAAAGCGCACGCGGCGCTTGGCCGTGAGGCCGACGAGCACCGGATCTATCAGCGAGTTGGCGTGATTGGCGACAAGCAGCAACGGGCCTGCTGGCGGGATGTGATTTCTGGCGATGATGCGCACCGGCGAATAATAGAACCAGACGATGAGCCGGCCGGTTTTGACCAGCGCTGTTGCCAGAAGGTGCAAGAATGAGGACATGGATCAAACTACGTCTGACAATTCAGCCATGCGGGTGAGGTGCGAGTCATCGAAGCCGATGGCGTGCTTGAGGAAGATATCGCGTTGCAGGACGTTGGGTTGGTGGCGGGACTGCCGCCAGGTTTCGCGGTTGATGAGTCCGAGGCGCCACGGGCCGAAGCCGTTCACGGCGACGGGGAAATCGCTGCCGTGGAGGATCCGGTGGCGCGCAGGTTCCGGCAGGATTTTCGGCAGGGTCTGGCAGCGGAGCGGGGCGCAGAGCGCGGAGTTGTCGCCGAACAAGCGCGGCCACTTGTCGAACATGTCTAACAGCGCAGCGGTGTAATCTGGATCCCACAATCCGGAACGCCCGGCGCAGTGGGCGGCGATGACGGTGACGCCGCAATCTAGCGGGTGGCGCAGCAGCCGTGGATCCGCGAGTTTGGGGTCGATGACCGGCAATGAGAGTTCGCCGCCGGTGTGCGAGAGCAGAATCATCCGGGACGCCGCCATTTTCTCCCAGAACGGGCGATAGCGCGCATCCGCGTAATCCACGTTGAGACAATTGGGCAGTAACTTGAGGACCCGTGCGCCAGCCAGCAGGCAGCGGTCAAGTTCGTCCATGGCATCGCGGCGTGCCGGGTGGATGGAAACCGCCGGAATGAAGAGTTCGGGATGCCGCGCGCAGACATCCAGAAGATATTTGTTAGGCACGAAGAACGCGCCTTTGTCAGGCAGCGGCGTGCCATCGTCGCGGTGGGGGATGTCCTGGGCCAACAAGACCACGGCGTCCAGCGATGAACCGCGGACGAGTGCCACGAGGCGCCGCTCGATGTGCGTATCGAGTCCTTCGCGCAGGACGGACGAGGGCAGGTCGGCCTCATGCACCATGATGCGTGCCATCAGGCGGTGGGGAATGGCTTTGAGGCGCAGCCAGCAATCGCTGCCCGAACTGCCATCGCCGATGAGATGGACATGGCAGTCGATTTTGCGCAACGCGGCGTGTGGCATGTGAAAGAAATAACAATACTTCAATCAGGGTCGATAGAATTCCAGGATTTCCACAAGATTTTCGGGCAACACGTTGACACGCGTGCGTGGTCATATTTAAGTGTCCTCCATGAATGGTTTCCGGCTGACCTTGGTTTGCGCAGCGGCTTTGTTGTCGTTCGGCTGCGCGGACGTGCGGAAGGAAAACACGTGGCAGGGAGCGGTGAATCGTCAGGCCAAGCAGTTGGGTTACCGCAACTGGATCGTCATCGCCGAGGCTTCGTTCCCGGCGCAGAACCGACCCGGCGTGCGCCAGGTGATGGCACCGGTCGAGGTTCCTGAAGCGCTCGATTTCGTGCTGCGCGTTTTGGAGCAGACCGAAGATGTGCGGCCGCAGATTTATGTGACGCGCGAGTTGCGGTCGGTTGAAAACGACTTTGCGCCGGGGATCGACGATCTGCGCAAGCGGATGAAGAATTCCCTTCACGGTCACGATACGACCGAGCTCGACCAGCAATCGTTGCTGACCCTGTTAGAGGATGCCAACCGCAGTTATGATGTTCTGGTGATCCGCACCCAGAGCGCTTTGCCTTATTCCTCGATATTTTTGGAACTCAAGCCGGGTTATTGGGATGAGATGTCCGAGTCCCGGTTGCGCGAGCGGATTGATCGCGAGCGCGCGCAAAAACTGGTGCGGCCCTTCCCCTGACGCACTATTGAAACCCTCAACCCGCCGTGTAAAGCTCGGCGAAGACCATCATCCCGCCCGCGGTTTGGAGCGTGCTGACCACGAACACATCGACGGACGTGCCGATTTTCGCCACTGCATGGTTCACCACGATCATCGTGCCATCGGGCAGGTATCCCACTCCCTGATGGTCTTCCCGGCCGGTGCGCACCAGCGCGATGCGGACTCTCTGCCCCACCGACACGTTGGGTTTCAATGCGTCATCGAGTTCGTGGATATTGAGGACATCCACCCCTTGAAGTTTGGCGACTTTGGCCAGGTTTTCATCGGCAGTCATGAGGCGTGCGTTGAGCATGCGAGCCGTTTCGATGAGGCGCGAGTTGAGCGTTTCCGCATCACGGGCGGGTGGGGTGTCGTGAATGGAAATTTGGATATCGGGTGACTTTTGCATGTGTTCGAGGCAATCCAGGCCGCGCTGGCTGCGATGGCGGTTGCTGTTAGCACCGGCATCCGTCATGGCCTGCAATTCATCCAACACAAAGCGCGGGACGATCACCCGGCCGTGCAGGAATCCCGAGCGCAGGATGCCCACGACCCGGCCGTCGATCACGGCATCCAGATCCAACACCAGAGGTTGGCCGGACGAAGCATCCTGGCGGAAGCGCACATAGGGGATGATAAAGGCGAAATCATCGCGGTTGCCGCGCAGCGACAGCACCGCTCCGAGAAAGCCGAGACTGGCAAACAAGGTCACATCCAGCGCCAGGCGCATGGCGTTGATCGCCACCTCGCCGTTGCCCTTGGCTTCGAGTTGTTCGCGGAAGGCCAGTTCCAGCAGTTTGGAAATCTCCACCCGGGTGAGCAGCCATGCGCACAACAAACCGACGGCCAGGCCGAAGGTGGCCGTGGAAAACCCCCGCAGGGTGAAACCTTTCATCAAGGCTTCCATCCAGATGAACAAGGTCGCCACCGCCAAACCGCTCAAAACGCCCGTGGATATTGAGAATTCAAACAGGGTTCCCTTGGTGCTCAGAGCGATGGCCGCGCCGGCCGCCGCGCAAATGAGCTGATAGGTCAGACGTGCGACATTGACAGATGGAGGAGAGGTCATGGCAGTGGAAACGGCACCAACATCTTTATTTTCGAGCCGCCCTGCAAGACGAATCCGGCAGACGACCGGAATCGGCCCCCGCTATTCTTTCTTCCAAATCCGCTTCCGCCTGTTAGCATGCGCCCGAATCATGCGAGTTTCCCACACTATCCAGACTTGTCCGCATCCATTTGGGGCACTGGTGACATTCCCCCTTTTCCGCCACCGCTCAAAGCGCCTGATGCCATGAAGCCTCTCCCAAGCCTGACCAGCAATTTCTCTCACCTGCAAACGCATGATGAGCAGCTTCTGCGGCTAGGGATGCTTGCGGAGCGGTATTTCGCGGACGATCCCAATACCTGCCTCCTGAAACTGCGTCAATTGACCGAGGTGCTGACCCAGCTCGTGGCGTCCAGCATCGGGATTTTCGATAGGGTGGATGAAAGCCAATACGAACTCCTGAGCCGCCTCCGGGACCACGGCATTCTTCCAGTCGAAATCTACCAACTCTTTGGCGAGATCCGCCGTACCGGCAATGCCGCCAACCATGCGCTCACCGGCGACCATCGCACCGCCTTGGCGATGCTCAAGATCGTCTGGCAGATTGGCGTCTGGTTCCACCGCACGTTCAGCGATCCGCATTTCAAATCCGGGCCGTTCATTCCGCCACAACCGCCTGAAAACGAAACAGCGGAGTTGCGTGCCGAACTGGAATCCCTCGCAAAGGAATTGGCCGAA
>JAPLUJ010000296.1:0-6990 GCA_026397695.1 Verrucomicrobiota bacterium
CTCAATGCCGAACAAATGGGTTCGGCACCCGAGTTGGCAGGCACCCGGTGGGATTACATCGTCGCGGCGGACGTGGTGGAGCACATGAACAATCCGGGATTGTTTTTCGAGTCAGCATTCAAGCTCCTGGCCGACGGTGGCACATTGATTGTCACGCTTCCCATTGCCTTTTCCGCCAAACGGTTTTTCTGGCTGCTGTTCACCGGACACGAACAGGTTCACCCAGATCACACCGCCTACTTTTCCGAATCCACCTTGTCCCGGATCGGCGAGCGTCACGGTTTTCAAATCGCATCCATGTTTGCCTTCCAGTGGGTCAACCCAACGATCAAGAACCGGATTTCCAACCTGCTTGCCGCACCGTTATTATGGCTTTCAAGAGGCCGCTGCGCCGATGAGGTGGCCGTGGAATTTTGCAAGAAGAACTCATGATCTCCATCAGCCCTCAATCCCATGGCAAAAAACCATATCCAACTGCTCTGCTTGGCCGCAGTCACGATACCAGCCCTCACGGTCGCTGAAATCCACTCCGGTGGCGGCAAGTCTTCGGATGGCGTGATCTTCAATCAATCATCCATTGGGGAACCGTTCGCAACACTCACGACAGAGTCCCTCCTAACCAGCAACCATCACGGCCTGATCGAAGTAATCTATCCAATAACTCCCTCGTCCATCACAGACGTCAATGAAAACGGACTACCCGATGGCTGGGAAGTCCAATATTTCGGAGCACTGGGAGCCGATCCTGCCGCCGATAGGGACAACGACGGCACCAGCAACCTGATGGAATACCTCGCGGGCACGAACCCCAACAGCCCGTCTTCGGTATTCCGTCCACAAGGCACCTATATCAGCGGAGTTTTCAAACTGCCGATTCCAAGCGTCTCCGGGCGGAACTATCAAATTTGGGTTTCCCGTGACTTGCAAAGCTGGACGATGCAAGGCACACTGACCGGTAACAACTTTGAACAAATTTTCGAGTTTGACGAGACCACCATTACCTCCGGCCCTCTCCACAGTCCCATCCATCCATCCCATTACTTCTTCCGCATTCAAATCCTGATTCCCTGAATCCAACACCCTACACCGCGTGAAAATATTCCGATATCTCCTCACATTCGCCGCCGCGTTCGCCATGGCTTGTTCTGCGCCTGCTGCAGTGCCGTCTGCCATCAACTATCAAGGTCGTCTGACCGATGCGGCAGGCGTTCCGCAAAGCGGCATCAAGTCCATGAGCGTCAAAATCTTCGACGGCTCCACCGCCGGCATGCTTCTCTATTCGGAGACGGTAGGCAATGTTGCCACTGATGCGAACGGGGTTTATGGTTTCCAGTTCGGAGCCAGTGGCATCCTTGGTGCATTGGCAAGCGGCTCGGAACAGTGGTTGGAACTGAGTGTCAATGGTGTCGTGCAGACACCACGGCAGAGGTTGCTGGCGGTTCCATTCGCAATGATTGCCGGTGGACTCCCTGATGGCGCGGTTACGGCTCCGATGATTGCCAACGGCGTGATCGGTGCTAGCAAGCTTG
Source organism: Verrucomicrobiota bacterium (assembly GCA_026397695.1). Taxonomy (GTDB): domain Bacteria; phylum Verrucomicrobiota; class Verrucomicrobiia; order Verrucomicrobiales; family Akkermansiaceae; genus Luteolibacter. The sequence continues at coordinate 1,530 of JAPLUJ010000296.1, forward strand.
CGCCGGGTGCTGCATCCGCCAATCTCTCACTTCCGGGACCATTCGCCGACCGTGCCGAGGCGATCGCCGGTGGGGTGGGTGATGGATCGCTCTACTTCAAGCCAGACGGATCAATTTGGAGAGTTGCACTATTTCAACCACTGACAAAATTCTGCGCTGTTGGAGACTCGATCACCGACAGGTCGACCTACTATACACAGTCTGGATATGACGCGATATGCTACTGCAACAGTGGGTGGGCTGCGATCCTTGAGCAGTTAGCCAAACGAAAGGTCGTATCAGTCGGCCCGACGGTGTTGAACCCCTCCAAGGTTGGCGTCTTCTGTGATCGCGATCACGGATATTCTGGTATCAGCGCTTATTCCTACATGAACGGATCTCCGTTTCTGCCAAGTGGATTCCACCCGATCGACGACGCTATTGCCTCGAACCCGGATGTCTTTATTGTCCACATCGGCACGAATGACCTTGATCAAGTTGCCGAGACTATAGCGCAGCGCGTGCGTGCGGTATGGGCAGCGCTCACAGCCACAGGGAAACCCGTTATCGGCACCGACATTCTGCAGCGCGCCGCTTCCCACAACGATCCGATATCCCGCGATAAAATCATCGCTGTTAATGCGATCCTTCGCTCCAGTTGGCGGACTGCCGGGCTGACGTCTTATCGCCAGTGGGACGACCTCATCGACAAGGATCCAGTCACCGGGTATGCCGCCAAGTCGGAATTTCCAGAACCCGCCGACGGCATCCATCCGAGCATGCGCGTTAGTTTGAAGCTGGCCCGCGATCTTCACAGTTTGCTGCGTCCCTATTATGCAGGCATCTCACCAGTCGCGCCTGCTTACGGTGACACCAGGTGGGCGACACAGTTTTCCAATGTCTCAGGAGGAGTGACACTTGCGACGGGCTGGGCACCGTCTTATTTGGGTAATGTGGGAACGGATGTGATTTTCTCCAAAATCCAGGATAGCCAAGGAGATTGGCAGCGGGTCCAAATCGTTAATGGAAATGCCTGGTCTGCGACCAAAGGAATTTACACAGTCAAAGCTGCCGGAACAACGTTCAGTCCAGGCGATCGATGCGTTGCCACTGCTAGAATTAGAGTACCGTCAGGAACCAATCTGAATGGCATCGGGTTGTCAGTCCAATGTGTCGGGGCGGCCGTTCCTTGGCTGTATCCTGTTTTTTCAACCGGAGCAGAGTTTCCGTCTCCAATCGGTGAGTATGATGTGACGATTTATTCCGACCCCTTCACGCTGCCCGCGGGAACCACCCAACTGCAGTTTCTTATCAATCCATCCAGCGGGTCGGGCACTTTTGATTTTCAAAATGCCGGGGTTTTCAAATGTTTGTGAGAAGACGCTATTCTAACGCCTCATCACCGGTCAGAGTCATCAAGTATTACCATCTCGATGAAAATCATTGTTTTGCTGACCTGTCACAACCGGCGTGACAAGACGCTGAACTGCCTGCGTCTGCTTGCGGCGCAGGAGGCATGTGGTGCCGAGCTTGAGGTGATCGTGGTTGATGATGGCTCGACCGATGGCACGGCGGATGCCATTGCAGCGGAATTCCCGGATGTCCGCATCCTGGAAGGTGATGGCTCGCTGTATTGGTGTGGTGGCATGAGAATGGCATGGAAGGCTGCGGCGGAGGATGATCCGGATTTTTACCTGTTGTTGAATGACGACACCCATCTGTTTCCAGGAGCGCTTCAAGCAATCAGCGCGGTTTCCCATGACCATGATGACAAGGCCATCGTTGTTGGAGCCATCTGCGACCCGGATACGGGCGAGGTTACATACGGAGGACTTCGATCTCCGCATGGCCTGATCCCCGCAAGCGGGCTGACAGAGCAGTGTCACACCTTCAACGCCAACTGCGTCCTCATTCCCCGGTCCGTATATCATATTCTTGGACCCCTGCATGAACGATATACCCACGGCATGGGCGACTACGATTACGGATGGCAGGCGACAAGACGCGGCATCAAGCTTGTTCAAACCGGGCAGTATATAGGTACCTGCATGCTCAACTCCGCGGGAGGAACATGGCGCGACAGAACATTGCCAAGGCGCAAACGCCTGCAACTTCTCGAGAGTCCCAAAGGATTTCCTTTTAGGGAGAGGGTGTGTTTCAACTTCCGAAACTCCGGATGGAAATGGCCGCTTTATGTCCTAAGCCCTTTAATCCGCATTGTCTTCGGAAGATAGCGGTGCGCGGATTTGGACCGCTGTGTGTGTTTCCTTGTTTTGAAGGATCAATCAAATGCTGACTTGTTATGATTAAGATTGCCATTGTGTGTGAGGCGTTTTCAAGAACGATGTCCGGAGGCAGGGCGGCCTATGCACTGGCAGAGGGATTTAAATCACTTGGCGCACATGTCGAAGTGTGGCTTACCCACAACTCTACTGGCAGAGATGGTTCCGCAGATGCGGTGTTCGGCACGATTTCCGTCAACGAGGATGATGCAACCGCGCACATGCTCCAGAAGGCAGTCGTTTCACACATGTTTCCCGCTTCCGTGCGCCAGGGATTCAGGATGCTGCTGGCCATGGAACGCATGTGCATCCTGTTCACCAAAAAGTCATCGTACGGAAAATTATTGGAGCGATTCCGCCCCGATCTTGTGCATTTTGCTTCTTTTAATTTCACGAAACCTGCATGGATGATCGATGATGCTCTTGAGGCAGGCGCGAAGGTTTTGCTCCAACCGTGGGTGATGAGATTCGCGTGCCATCAAGGATTTGCATACCGCGACGGAAAAGAATGTTTGGAATGTTTTGCCGGAACATTCCGCAATGCGATCAATCACAAGTGTTGCGGATGGATGAGTGGATTGATCGCGGGACAGGTCCGCGCCAATCTCAGGAATTCCTCCCGCAACGCCTCATGGTTTTTGTCGAGTAATACTGACATGGATCATAAGCTGGCGCTATACGGCGTTGCTGAAGAGAAAATATTGCGTCTGCCGCTGCCATTCGAATCAAACGGCTTGGAAAACATGGTTGCCATGGATGACGGTTATTTTATTTATCATGGCCAAATAACCGACTACAAGGGCGTCCATGTCATCAAACGCCTTCTTGACTCCAATACGAATGTCAGGATTTTCATATGTCCGCCATATGGTCAGGAGACCTTGCTCCAAAACTTTGGCATTACGGAGAGTGATCATCCTAATCTTCAGATTATCAGGGGCGTGAACTGGTCGAATGGTCTCGAAAAATATCTTGCGAATTCCAGAGGCGTTCTTCTTCCCACCCTTTGGCCAACGACTGTTGAATACGCTTTGCTGGAAAGCCTGGCTTTAGGCAAGCCGACCATTGCCTTCGCCATCGGGGCTCACAAGGATTATCTATTGGATAGAATGAACGCAATGGTTGCTGATCCACAGGATATAGCCGGCTATTGCCAACGTGTGGCGGAAATCAATAGCAACGCCGAATTACGAAGCACCGTGAGTAGTGGCGCTAAGGAGACCTACAACCGATATTGGTCAAAGGCAAGCTGGCGCACAAGTCTGGCTGCTTGTTATTCCATGGCTGGTGTTAGCTTTTCAAACTCCCGGGTTTAGCGGCGCGTGAGGAGGTGTCGCAGAACCGGTTTATAAGATCACATCCATGAACTCCACCACTCCCCGAGTCCCTTGGAAGACAGCAGCGTCATTTGTGACGGGCCTGTTGTGGATTTTCTGCATCAGCATGGTGGATTGGTTGTCCGGGCCGGAAATCTCGCTTTCCGTGTTTTACTTGCCGGCGATCATATGTGTCGCGTGGTTTTCAGGGCGCAGGCTGGCGACGTTGACTGCGGTTTGTGCCGCATTGGCATGGTTGTTTGCCGACAGGGCAAGTTCGGCGGTTTATTCGATTCCCTGGATCCCGTTCTGGAATGCAGCCATTCGCTTCGGATTTTTCTACATCACGGGTGTTCTTACCTCCGAAGTGAGGACACGGCAAATCACTGCGGCGGCCCTGGTGGAACAGCGGGAAATATTAAAGTCCATTCTCGACAGCATGGCGAGCGGGGTTCTGGTGGTGGGTGGCGACCGCAAAATCATGGTCTTCAATCCGGCGGCGGAGAGGATTTTCGGCACATCTCCGCTGGGAAGAACAGTTGACGAGTGGCTGATAGAAGTGGAGGAGTTGATGTTCCCCGCCGGTCCGGCAGGCATCACTGCCGACAATGACCTCGGCAAGATCGCGATCGGACTGCGTTATGGCAAATGCGAGGTTTCCGTCCGCAGTCACGGCCACACCGAAGTCACCCGGCTGGAACTGACCGCCCTGCCACTGCTCGGCGACACGCTGGGCAAATCCGGTTCGATCATTGTGTTCAACGACATCACCTCCCAGAGAGAGATGGAGAAGCAAATCGACCAGATCATCGAGAGCGAGCAGCGGCGGATTGGTCAGGATTTGCACGATGGATTGTGTCAACACCTGGTGGGTGTCGCCTTCGCAGCGGGCACCCTGCAATCTGATCTCGAAAGCCGTGGGCTGCCAAAACTCGCCGGGTCCGCGGAGCACATCGCATCGATGATCAACGAGGCTATCAGTCAAGCCCGGAGTCTCGCCCATGGCCTGTATCCGGCAGGATTGGAATCCGGACTCGAAACCGCCCTCCGCGCATTGGCGGACGCCACACATGAGTATGCGGGCATTTCATGCGAATATAGACGCAGTGGACCGGAATTCATTCCGGATGCCGGAACCGCGATCCACCTATACCGCATCGCCCAGGAGGGGGTCACCAACAGCCTTTGCCACGCAACGGCCAAACATATAGTCATCGCGATCGACAACCGGGACAAGGATTTCGAACTTTCAATCAGCGACGACGGCACCGGCATAGATGCGGCGTCGGCCAAGCGGCGGGGAATCGGCAGGAATATCATGCAATACCGCGCCAATCTGATAGGTGGAAGGCTCGACATTCTTTCGTCGCACGGCAAGGGAACCCGTGTTTTGTGCACCGCCCCCCATTCCGCCCGCAACGCCTAACAGGATGACGCCGCCGGATCCATCACCTGTCGTCGCGCCCAAGCGGGTGTTTCTCGTGGATGACCATCCGATGGTTCGTGAACATCTGGCGCTGATGATAGAGCAGCAGCCGGACATGCGGGTTTGCGGCGAAGCAGTGGACCTTGCCCAAGCGCTTGAGGGAATCGGCCTGACACAGCCGGATATCGCAATCATCGACATCAGTCTCAGCTCGTCCAACGGGCTTGATTTGATCAAGGAAATCAGATCACGAGGATGGAGCGTGCCGATTCTCGTTCTATCGATGCACGAGGACAGCCTTTATGCGGAACGTGCGCTGCGTGCCGGGGCGCTGGGATATATCAATAAGCAGGAGAGCTCGAAGAACATCCTGATGGCCATCCGCAGGGTGATCGACGGACAAATCCATGTGAGTTCCAAGATATCAGAGATTCTATTGAAACGGGTGATCAGTGGTG
>JAPLUJ010000296.1:7160-8340 GCA_026397695.1 Verrucomicrobiota bacterium
TGGCGGACCGGGAACTCGATGTTTTCCAATTGATCGGACGCGGCCTGAGCACCCGCAAAATCGCGGAATCCCTCGGGCTGAGCATCAAGACCATCGAAACCTACCGCGGACGGATCAAGGAGAAACTCCTCATCAATGATGGTGTCCAGTTGCTGCGACGCGCCATGCAGTGGGTCGAGGAATACGACGCCCGAGATCGGTAGGGCGTGGCGGCCCGCCGCGCCGTGATGTTTCGGCAGGTAAGGGTTTCCCCCACAGGAATATCAGCTTGCCGCGATATCGACTCAACCTGAAACATCATTCAATATCACAACGTGTGCGGGATCAATGGAATTGTAACAAAAGCGGGAGTTCGTTCGGAAATCGCCCTGCGTGACGATGTTCTTGCGATGAACCGCGCGATCCTCCATCGGGGGCCGGACGGGACAGGCTGTTTTGCGGAGAACTGCGCGGCCCTCGGTCATGTGCGTCTGGCGATTTTGGATCTGAGTGCGGATGGCGCACAGCCGATGCATCTCGAGAGCAGTTCGCTGGTGCTGGTGTTCAACGGAGAGATCTACAACTATATCGAGTTGCGGGACGAGCTGTCGGCAAAGGGGCGGATTTTCCACACCCGGTGCGATACCGAAGTGATCCTGCATGCATTTGAAGAGTGGGGCGAGGAATGCGTGAAACGCTTCAACGGGATGTGGGCGTTCGCCATCTGGGACCGGATCACGCAGCGTCTTTTTATCTCCAGAGACCGCTTGGGAGTGAAGCCGCTCTATTTCAAGGCGGAGAGCGATTCGTTGATTTTTTCCAGTGAGTTGAAAGGCATTGCTGCGGTTAGATCGCTCACCCAAGCGAACCGGGGAAAGGTTCACGACTATCTTGCCTACGGATACCGGGTCAACGACGGCCAGACATTCTTTGCCGAGGTCAATGAATTGCCGCCCGCCCACAATTTGACTTTGGAGAATGGAGTGTGGTCCATCTCACGTTACTGGTGCCTGCCTGAAAGAGAGACCGATCAGCAATTATCAAACAACCAGAGGGATGAACGTCGCCATGCGTTGCGAGAATTGCTGGGAAACGCCGTTCGCTTGAGGTTCCGAAGCGATGTTCCAGTGGCGCTGTTGCAGAGTGGTGGATTGGACTCCTCGATCATCGCATGCATTGTGAATGATCTTCTGGCAAAGGG